>QMPG01000325.1 GCA_003648455.1 Bacteroidota bacterium | reverse complement strand
TTCAAATAAGTTTATTTGCTCAAAATCAACCTATAAATTCTAATTATCTTATCGAAAATGGAATTTCGCCAAGAGTTTTAGATGCAGCTGCAAGTTCGTTTATGCAAGATGGTAAATTTGTAGAAAATGTAATAGTTAAAGTAAAAAATAACGAAAGCGAGAAATCTTATAATGTTGATTTGATTTTTGACCCAACATATAATGATGGAATGGATATTCGTGCTACTATTAACACTGAAAATCTTGACAAAAAAGAGTTAAAGCAATTAAAGAAATATTTGGAAAAAAGCCATTATTTTAGTCGTATGTCTCGAAAGTATTTATACGATGAAAGCACTTTAAAACTTATAAAAAGTACGGATAATAATTTAGAACTTGAATTTCTTTATCAAAAAAATGATATTGATCCATATTTGAACTATATCAAAAAAATAAAAGGAAATATTTTTATTAAAGACGGTATCTTAAATAAAGTTATCTTAACAAATACCAAAGCTTTAAAAAATAATATAACTAAATACACAAAGGAAGTAAAATTCGCAAAACTTGCTAGTGGAGGCTATATAATTACAGATGTAAAAGAAAATATGACTGTTGAAAAGCGAAATTCAAAAACAGAAATAGAAATAAAGAAAAATACAGTTCAATATTCTGATAATCAAAACAAAGAATTATCGTGGGATAGTAAAATACCTACATCACAAAAAGATTATAGTAAAATTGAAACAGTAGATGTAAAATTGGGTGGCACATTACCATTTTTAGGTAAATCGGCAACAAAAATGGGTTTTAAATTACCTCGCCCTTTTGGTGTTGCTGCATTTGTATATGCTCATAGTCAGAATATGGAATTTACAGGCTTACAGGTTGGTTTCGATGGTGGAAATAAAGCTGACTTAGAAACGCTTTTTGAATTGGATAATTCAGCTGTTACTCAAACAACATATATGCCTTTATTTAAAGCCGATGTTTGGATTTTCCCTTTCTTAAACGTAATGTTTATTGCTGGTGGTGGTAAAAATGATTTGAATGGAGAATTAATAATTAATGAAGATAAAAGAGAATTCGTTAATGATTTGGGTAATGCTTTTAATAGTCTTCCCGGTTGGTTAGTAGATTGGCCTGATATCCCTAATATTCCTCGTGCATTACCAATTAAAACAACTATTACATCAGAAGTTTACGGTGGAGGTTTAACACTTGCGGGAGGTATTGATAATTTTAATCTATCTGTAAATTACCAACTTATGTTTACCAAAATTGTAGAAGCTAATACTACAAATATGGTAAATGTAGTTACCCCAATGATAGGATATATGACACCTTTTGGTGTAAACTTTATGCTTGGTGGACAAGGACAATTTTATAATACAAAACTATCGGGTTTTATAGAAGTTGAAGATACTAATGGAGATATGCATACCATAGATTACAATGTGGATTTTGAACCAATTCAATGGAATGCCATTGTAGGTGTTTACAAAAATTTTGCAAAGCATTGGGAAATGTCGTTTCAAGCAGGGTTTGGGCAAAGAACATCATTAACAGCAATTATTGGATATAGATTTTAATAGGCAGAATCAAATATAAATGTTTAAAAATTTAATAAAGATGAAAAAAATAGTATTATTAACACAAATAGCATTATTAGCTTTTGTTTTAGTTTCTTGTAATCAGAACGAAAAAACAGAAGAAAATAACAATGCTAAAACAGTAGAAAAAACAACAGAAAAACAAGTTGTTGAAACAAAGGAAATTGAACAATGGGAAACTTTAACCGATTTTCAAAACAGATTACTTCCTAAAAGATTACCTATGATGCAAGCCGATAATTCGGGAAAACCTTTAACATCGTGGGAAGCTGTTGCTGACAGACAAGCAATTATTAATCAGGTAACTGCATATTCATTCTTAATTGACGAAGGTAGATGGGATGAGTGGTATGCTTTATTTTCTGAAGATATTCTTTTTGAAACCACAGCACCTTGTTTTGGAACAATTAGTGTAAAAGGTAAAAAAGCTTTTGAAGAATTTGTAAATGTAAGGTTTAGAGGTCCTGGTAGCGAGAAAAACAGAGTTGCACATCGTCATACAATGGGAAATGTACACGTTGCAGAACAAACCGATACAACAGCTGAAGTTCGTACATATTTGCTTATTTCTAATGCCTTCCCTAATGGTAAATTTCAAGTTTTTACAAGTGGAACTTACAATGCTTCTTTAAGAAAACGTAATGGAGCTTGGATAATTACTCGTTGGTATATTGAAACCGATGCACCTGTGCCTCCTTCAGATGTAAATATTCCGGGTGTAGAATTTATTCCTGATACTCTTACCGATTGTGCAGGAATGGGAGGTCATTAAAAAACATAATAAATATAAATGCAAAGAAGTTTTTAATTCTTTGCATTTATATAATCTTAAATTACTTAAATTAACTTTATTATGAACGAGATTTTACAAATAACTTTTAAAATATCGGTATCTGTTTTTGTTATAGGAAGTATGTTGGGTATGGGACTGGGTTTAACTGTAAAACAAATTGTAGACCCCTTAAAAGATGCTAAATTAGTTATACTTTCTCTTATTGCTAATTTTATTATTGTTCCTCTTTTTGTTTACGGAATAACAATGCTACTTCCTTTATCAGAAGGGTATAAAATAGGACTTATTTTACTTTCTATTTCAGCAGGAGCTCCATTTTTACCCAAACTTGCCGATATTGCAAAAAGTAATGTGCCGTTTTCAATAGGTTTAATGCTTTTATTAATGGTAGTTACTATTTTTTATCTTCCGTTAGTTTTGCCTTTTTTATTAAAAGGAGCTGAGGTTAGTTCGTGGGAGATTGCCAAATCATTAATAATAATGATGCTTTCACCATTAATTATAGCTTTATTAGTAAGAGCTTATGCCGAAAAAATAGCAAAAGTATTAAAAAATATTTTTGAAAAACTGACGAATATAGCACTTATATTATTAACTATTTCGTTAGTTGCTCTAAACGCAAAACACTTAGTTGGTATGTTTGGAATGCCATTAGTAGCAATACTCTTACTACTAATTGGAGCTATGCTTATAGGGTATTTTCTTAGTGGAAAAGATAAAGCAACAAAAATAGTATCGGCCTTAGGAACAGGACAAAGAAATATTTCTGCTGCAATACTTGTAGCAACACAAAATTTTAAAGACCCTGAAGTAACAATAATGCTTGTTGCGGTTTCTATCTTCGGATTATTTATAATGATGCCCTATGCTAAAAAAATGGGCACAAAACAAATCTCACAAAATTAAATAGTATGAAAAAAATATTAATAGTAGTATTATCAATGGTATTATTCGCTTTTACAAGTGATACAGAAAAACGTATTGCAATAGTTGAAACGGTTTCCGATGTTCCTGTTTTCTTTTTCTCGAAACCAGTTGCTGAATACGATGTTATTGGAAAAGCAATGTCGTTTAGCGATATGTTAAAAATGGCATCAGACCAAAAAAGTAGTGTGCGACAAAAAGCTGAAAAAATTGTAGAAATTGCACAAAAACGAGTAGAAAACGGTAAAATTACGGCCTTTGATGCTCTTATTATTGAATTAGAAAATGATAAAGTGCTTGCAATAAAATTTAAATCAGAAATTTCTAAAAAGGCAAAAATTGATAATTATGATGATGTTCCTGTTTACTTTTTTTGTGAACCTGATGATGAGTACAAACTTGTTAAAAAATTAGATGCTGATTTTAGTTTAAGAGCAAAAAATGGAGGTTCGTTATACGATAAAATTAATAGTATGGTAAAAAGAACCTTGAAAAAACGAAAAGATTTAGAACTCGATAATTTCGATGCCATAATAATTAACCCTGATGATTTATCAGAAAAATTAATAAACTTTAAAAAAATATAACAATGGAAAATGTAATAGTAACAGGTGGTTCAGGACTTTTAGGAGCTACCGTAGTACACGAATTAATAAAGGACGGTAAATATAAACCCGTTGTAATGGATATTGTTGACGACCCAAAGCGTCTTGATGATATTAAAGATAAGGTAGAATACGTGCAAGGTGATATTTCAAACCCAGATTTATTGAATAATACTTTTGCAAAATACAAACCAGCTAAAATATTTCACCTTGCTGTTTTACCGGGTGATTTATGCGAAAAAGATCAAATGACTGCTGTAAAAGTAAATGTTGATGGTTTTATGCACTTAATGGAAGCGGCAAGAAAACACGATGTAAAACAAGTATTATTTTCTAGTTCGGGAACAACTTACGGAGAAGATTTAGAACCTGGCGAAATGCTTACCGATAAAACATTGCAAAGACCAGCTTCTTTTTATGGTATAACAAAAGTTTTTGCCGAAAGTGTAGGTCGATGGTACAGAAAGAAGTATGATTTTGATTTTAGGGGGATTCACTATCCAGCCATTGTTGGTCCAGGTTTACGTGCAGCAGGAATGGT
>QMPG01000324.1 GCA_003648455.1 Bacteroidota bacterium | reverse complement strand
GTAGTTTATTTAAAGGTGTAGATGTTCATATTCTTGCTTACAATTTTAATCCTAAGAATCAAGAATTATTAGATATTTTAAAATCAATTCAGAAAGGGAGATATATACGAGCAGAAAAGATTATCAAAAAATTGAAAAAAATGGGAATTAATGTTCAGATGAGTAGAGTACTTGATATAACAGGAAATAATAATCTTATTGGAAGACCACATATTGCGAGAGTAATGGTTGAAAATGGTAATTGTAAATCTGTTAATGAAGCATTCGTAAATTTTCTCAGTGAAAATTCTCCTGCTTATGTTTTAAAACCTACACCTTCAATAGATAAGGTTATTAAAATTATAAAAAACGCCGGTGGTATTTCTGTTTTAGCTCATCCTCATACTTTATGTAATGATGATTATATTTATGATTTTATTAAATTAGGATTAGATGGAATTGAAGCATATTACGCAAAATATACTACTGAAAAAGTGCAACATTATAATGAAATTGCATTAAAAAATGGTTTGATCAGAACGGGGGGAAGTGATTTTCATGGACATATTAATGATTTTAATTTTATGGGAAATTACAGTGCTCCGGAATTTGTTTTAGATGAAATACTCAAATCTAAATAGTGCAAGTTCATATTTACCCCATGAGATAAATATATAAAGTAACACAATTACTTTACTCCAAACAAAAAGGATAAAAAAATGAGTAATATTATTAATTTAATTAATATTAATAAAAGGAAAGGATTTCCGCGTGTTTATCGGTTTAATTTTTTTCTGCGTTGGTTTACACTGACATTTGGAACTGCAGCAGTCATATATTCAATCTGGTTGATTCTTTTTAAAACTTATACTGATACTTCTAACTTTAAAAAATTTATTCCTTTTATCATTTTGTTTTTTGCTGCTAATTCAGTGATGAAGAATCTTTTTTCATTAAATAGTATTCTTTTTACAGAAGGATTTATCAAGTTTCGTTATTTAGCAAGAAAATCTGTTTCTATCAGGTGGGATACATTAAAAAAGATGATAATGAATAAAAGCAGGCAGAAATCAATAAAGCTTTTTTATGTTGAAAATGGCATTGAGAAAAGTTTTATTTTTACAATTTCTTTTCCAAATATGTTGGAGATTGTTAATAGTATTGCAGAAATGTGTCCGCATATAGAGTTTGATGAATTTATGAAAAATGTGGTTGTCTCCGATATGGAAAAAAGACAGGCAAGGTTAGATTCTACCAAATCTTCCAAGAAAGAAATGAATATACAATCTGAAAATAATAAAAAAAATTAATGATAACTTTATCATTTTGGAGTTTATATGTTAATTAGAAACGATTGTGTGTTTTTTAAAGGTGATATTCCTTGTAAACCTCATAAGAAGTGGAATGTTCATTGTGAAAATTGTAAATATTATAAATCTTTTAAAGAAAGAATTCTTATAATTAAATTAGGAGCTGCAGGTGATGTGATTCGAACTACACCGATTTTGAGGAAAATTAGAGAAATTTATCCTGATGCAGAAATTACCTGGCTTACTCATTATCCATTATTTGTTCCCAATTCTTATGTTAATAATATTTTAAAATGGAATATTGAAAATATTTTATGGTTACAAAATACGAAATTTGATTTTTTAATTAATTTGGATAAAGATAAAGAAGTAATTGCATTAGCTATGTCAATTAAGGCTAAAGATAAAAAGGGTTATTTAATGGATAATTTTGGGCATTGTAAACCTGCAAATAGTTATGCAGAGAATAAATGGTTTACAGGTTTATTTGATGATGTTTCAAGAAAGAATTCAAAAAGTTACCCTGAAGAAATTTTTGAAATTCTAAATTTTCCTTATCATAAAGAAGAATATATATTGGAAATTCCAGAGAGAGAAGAAAAATTCAATATTCCTGAAAAGAAAATTATTATCGGGTTAAATACTGGTTGTGGAACTCGTTGGCTTACTCGTTTATGGGGAAAGGATAATTGGATTAAATTATCTAAAATGTTGAATAATAAAGGTTATTTCCCTCTTTTACTGGGTGGCAAAATGGAAGATAAAATGAATAAAGAAATTGCCGCAAAATCACCTGCTTTCTATCCGGGATTCTTTCCGTTAGAGGATTTTCTTCTGCTTGTTAACCATTGTAATCTTGTTGTTACTTCCGTTACAATGACATTACATATTGCAATTGCTTTGAAGAAAAAGATTGTTCTTTTCAATAATATTTTTAACAGAAATGAATTTGAATTATATGGATTAGGTGAGATTTTGGAACCGGCTGATAAAAACTGTCTCGGTTGTTATAAAAATAGTTGTCCTAAGGAATGTATGAGTACAATCCTTCCTGAAACGGTTGAAAAAAGAATTGAGAAGCTTATTTAGTGTCTGAACGAAAACTTATAAAATTGGAGAAAACTTGAGTTAAGTTTGCTTTAGCTGGCTTGACTTAAGTTTTCTAACTCACTGATAACAGCTAACTTCCCTCAAGACTATCGTCTTCGGTTAAGTTTCCTTTTAGTGATAAAATTTAGTTTTCGTTCAAATACTAAGTAAAAATAATTGGATAAATTTTATTTTTAAAATAAAAAAAATACACTTCTCTGAATCTTAAATTTAAAATTAAACTCTAGTTTGAATTCCAAAACTCGACTCGGGATTATTAAGTCAGAACCAAATAAGCAAGCAATTCATTATCAAGGAAATAACATTTCGGTATTTTATGAAATTCTGAAGATAAATTTTTTGAAACAGATAAATCAACTTCATTATGTAACCCGCTTCTAATACATTTAGATAATTTTCAAGCGTTTATTAATCGGTTTCATCTGTCACAATGCTTTTTCACTGAGGTTGATTTACCAAAGATTTGTCAAGAAAAGCAGAAAACAGCCAATATCATTCAATTCCTTAAAGAAAAGGTCGTAAAAAAGTACGAAACAAAATATGTTAATTTTTGAACAGTCTTTTTTCGACGAATTGAAATGATATAATAAAAAGTTTGACATATAAAATATGGTTTTTTTATTTATAATCCAAAAAATATATATAGTTAATTACTTATTTTATTAGTGTATTAAGGGTTAATACTAAAAAAATAAATTAGAATGAAAAGAATATTTAAGAAGAAACTATTTTAAAATATTAATTAATACAAAGAGGGAAAATTGCGATGTTATATGATGATGAATTTGATTTTGAAGAAGAAGAGAGCAGCAAGAGTGCACTAATTATCGATGATTCTGATATTAATCGTGAAATATTAAGTTTTTATCTTCAAGAACAAGGTTATGAAACTTTTTTTGCTGAGGACGGAGAAGAAGGTGTTAATAGTTATAATAATATTAATCCTTCTATTACTTTCTTAGATATTGTTATGCCTAAATTGTCCGGATTAGAAGTTTTAAGGGAAATTAAAAAAATAAATCCCAATGCAATTGTTATAATGGTAAGTTCTTATGTATCAAAGCATAATCTTCAAAAGGCAAAAGAATTAAATGCAAATTGGTTTTTAATGAAACCATTTACAAAAGAAAAACTTGTTGAAATTGTAAAAAGATTTAAAAGGATATAATAATGGTATGTAATAATTGTGGTATAGAAAATAAGGATTCAAGGATTTATTGTTTAAAATGTGGTGAACCTTTAGGATGGATTTGTGATTGTTCTTTTATCAATGAACCAGAAGCACTTTATTGCGGAGGTTGTGGTAAAAAAAACGTTAAAGATAGTTCATCTCTATTTTTTAGAAAATCAATAATTGGAGAACTTATACCTCTTCAACTCAGCAGAAAACAAATCTATGCTTTACAAGAAGAAAGAATTCTAATTCATATTGAAGAAAGCGAAGAAATCAGTCAGTCTGATATTGATAAATTCTTCTAAAGTTTTTCCCCGAAGTATTATTAATATTTAATAGGTCTGCTTGCTTGGGAACTGAAGATAAATATATATTTGTCAAACTCGCAAAAAAATATGAAATCCTCAAATAATGTCATCTTGAGCCCTTCGACAAAGCTCAGAATAAACTTTGTCGAAAGATCAAGCAAATCAATGAGTTATAGAATCCTTCGACTCCGTTCACTATGACATTCAGTGTTCTCGGCTTGTCACGTAAGGAGTAATGATCCCAGATGGATAAAAGACCCAAAGGATAAACTGTATGGAGTAGTTAATATTTTTTAGTTTCAATATAACCGAGATAGTATTTGAGAAGGTAATAATCCACAAATTATGTTTCTTGTAACAGCCCTATGAAACTTGTGAAGTTTTATAATAAATACAAACTTGTAAAGTCTTTGAAACTTCCCAAATTTATAGTGATGAGAAAACCATTGAAAAAGTTTAGCAAGAAGAAGATGTTTATAAACTTTTTCAAGGTAAGTATAAAATTGTAAGCGACTAATTCAAATAATGGGGAAAAATTATTAAAATATAAAAAGGAAATAAAATGTTAAAAAAAG
>QMPG01000323.1 GCA_003648455.1 Bacteroidota bacterium | reverse complement strand
GTTAACATGGCATATTTTATACCAATAAATAAAATTTATTTAATTAAGCCTCTTTGTTTTAAGAGTGGAGTTATTTCCGGTTCTTGTCCTCTAAAACGTTTGTATTGCACCATTTGATCTTCTGTGTTTCCTTGCTCAATAATATTTTTTCGAAGAGATGTTGATATTTCTTTATTGAAAATACCATTTTCTTTAAAGTAAGCAAAAGCATCAGCAACTAGAACATCAGCCCAAATGTAGCTATAATAACCTGCGGAATAACCTCCGCTAAAAACGTGATTGTAATATGTGCTACGGTATCGAACAACAATCTCAGGAATTAATCCAATTTTGTCCATCGATGCTTTTTCAAATGCATTTACATCATATTGTTTTTCTTCGGTTATTGTGTGCCAATCTAAGTCTAAGTAGCAGGCTGCCAAATACTCAACGGTTACAAAACCTTGGTTAAAGTGACTGCTGTTAATCATTTTATTAACTAATTTCATTGGGATTGTTTCTCCGGTTTTATAGTGTTTTGCATATTCTTTCAATACTTCCGGTTGAGAAGCCCAATTTTCATTTATTTGTGAAGGGAACTCAACAAAATCTCTGGCAACATCTGTTCCTGAAATTTTGTTGTAAGTACATTGTGTTAACAAGCCATGTAATGAGTGTCCAAATTCATGAAACAATGTTGTAACCTCATCAAAGCTTAATAATGAAGGTTTGTCTGCTGTTGGTTTTGTAAAGTTTGTAACAAGAGATATTACAGGAATAATTCTTTTGCCATTTTCTTTATATTCTTTTCTGAAACTTGTCATCCATGCACCACCGCGTTTTGAAGCTCTTGGATAAAAATCCATATATTGAATTCCCAGTAGAGAATCGTTGGCATCTCTAACCTCATAAGTTTTAACATCTTTATGATATTTTGGGATATTGTTAATTTCTTTGAATTGTAAGCCATATAAATGATTAGCAGTATAAAAAATACCATCAATTACATTTTCAAGTTTAAAATATGGGCGCAATTGTTCTTCGTCAAGATTGTATTTTTCTTTTCTTACTTTTTCAGAATAGTACCACCAATCCCATGGTTTAAGTTTGAAATTACCACCTTCTTTGTTAATCATTTTTTGTAGCTCTTTGGCTTCTTGTTTTGCGGCTTTAATTGCAGGCTCCCATATCTTGTTTAATAAAGCATAAACGTTTTCAGGAGTTTTTGCCATATTATTATCAAGTATGAAGTTTGCCCATGTTTTGTAACCTAACAGTTTTGCTTTCTGTAATCTTAATTTAACAATCCTGTTTATATTAACTTTATTGTCAAGTGAATCATTGTGATTTGCTTTAGTAGTATAAGCAGTAAACATTTTTTTACGCAAATCTCTTTTGCTTGAGTATGTTAAAAATGGAATAAGACTTGGCTTTTGAATAGTAAAAACCCACTTTCCACTATCTCCTGTAGCTTTTGCTGTCTCGGTAGCAGCATCAATAACTGATTGTGGTAAACCTGCCAGGTCTTCTTTTTTTTCAATAACAAGTTTAAAATTGTTTGTTTCAGCTAAAACATTTTGACCAAATTTCAAAGTCAGTACAGATAATTCCTCATTTATTTTTCTTAATTTATTTTTATCTTCATCATTAAGATTAGCCCCGCTTCGTGCAAATCCTTTATAAGTTTCTTCTAATAAGCGAGCCTGTTCTACATCTAAATCTAATGCTTCTTTTTGCTCATAAACAGATTTTACACGCTTAAATAATTTTTCATTCAAGCTAATATTATCACTATGTTTTGATAAAAGAGGCGAAACTTCCTCGGCAATTTTCTGAAACTCTTCGTTCGTGTTCGATTCATTTACATTAAAAAATATACTACTTACATTTCTAAGTGTTTTTCCACATCTGTCTAATGCTTCAATAGTATTTTTAAAAGTTGCATCCTCTTTATTCTCAACAATTGCATTAATTTCAGCATCGTGTCGTTTTATTGCTTCTTTAAAAGCAGGCATATAGTCAGATGTCTCAATTTTGTCGAAAGGAGGAACATTGTAAGGAGTATTGAATTCTCCCAATAAAGGATTGTCTTGCTCAGACTTATCGCTATTGCAAGAACTTACAGTAAAACCAATCATAGTTAGAATTATAAGTATTTTTTTCATTTTTAATTATTTTTATTAATAATAAAATTTTTTCAGTCACAAATATAAAATAAAATATGGAGATATGAGTATCCTTATGTATGGAAAAGAGAAAAATGTAATCTGTGTTTTTCTGTGTTTTAATGAAAAAATTTAAATAATTAAGTAACATTACCCGACAAGGCTTATAAACCTTCTTGGAGTTTAATGATAATAATCCATAAAAAAATTCGTAAATAATATGAAAATAAGGTGCTTTTTTTATTTTCTAAAATTTTAATAATTATATAAAAAATTATATCTTTGTTGGCTACACCTTTTTTTAAAGGTGATTGTTTAAAAACCGAAATGGTTGAAAATGAATAATAATGTTTAATTTAAAATTTATAATTATGAAAAAATTTTTACTATTAATTTTTGCAATATCTGCATATGTTTTTTCTTATGCCCAATGTACTGATTTGTTTTTTTCAGAATATGTTGAGGGAACAGCAAATAATAAGGCTTTAGAGATTTACAATCCTACCAGTAAACCAATAGATTTGGCAGGTTATATAGTTAAAAGATATAGCAATGGAGCAACAACTTCAACTTCCGGTGGGGAAACAGAACTTGTTGGAACAATTCAACCATATGGAACATTTATTTTAGCAAACGGACAAACAACATCAACAGAGACATCACCTCGTTGCGATAGTGTTTTACAAGCAATGGCAGACCAGTTAGATCATGATTATCCTGCACCAACATATATGAATGGGAATGACGCAATAACTCTCGAAAAATCTGATGGTACAATAGTTGATATTTTTGGAAAAGTTGGAGAAGATCCTGTTGAAGGATGGTATGACCAAGATTCCACCAACTATATTACCGATCATTTTTGGTTACCATGGACTGCAAACCATACATTAGTTCGTAAAGCTTCAGTTAAACAAGGCATTACACAAAATCCGGGGACTCCTGGAGCTCCAATATTTTTTATGGTACATGTTGAGTGGGATACTCTTCCGGGTCGTTTTATTAATGATACTACATGGAGTTCCGCTAATGTTTGGGATAGTCTTGGTTCTCATACTTGTGATTGTCAAACAACAGGAATTGAAAATATTGTTAAACCACATCAAGCATTTTTCTTCCCTAACCCTGTAATAAATAAAGAATTTACAGTTAAAGCAACTGAAATTATTTCTGATATTGAGATTGTTAATGTTATTGGTCAGACAATTTATAAAGAGAATAATAATGCTTTAAGAGGAGATATGTTTGTAAAATTACCGGAATGTAACGATGGATTATATCTTGTAAAAATTCGTTTTAAAGACAATAAATCTATCGTAAAAAAGATACTTGTTCGATAAAACTTTTAAATAAAAGAAGGTATTTGGAATTTATATAATTTTCAAATACCTTTTTTTTATAAGTCCTCAAATTAAAACCTTTCAATGTTCATGTCCGGACGATGAAAAGTCAAATAGAATAAGTAATACAAAATTTTCGGATTTGCAATCCGAAAGAGCGAGGTTCCCGAATTTTCGGGACAGGCTGTTTCTTCTCGCAATGACGAAAAAAATATAACTAATTAAATAATAAACAAATGAAAAAAATATTTTTAGTGCTAACAGCAGCATTATTAACATTATCTATTTTTGCTCAGCAAGGAACAATTAAAGGTGTGATAAAAGATGCTGAAACAGGAGAAACACTTATTGGAGCCAATGTTTTAATTAAGGCAGGAGTGGGAACAGTTACCGATTTTAATGGGGAGTTTACTTTACAGGCAGATCCCGGAGAATATAATCTCACAATTTCTTATGTTGGATATGAAGCAACAAAAAGAAAAGTAAAAGTAATTGCAGGAAAAACTGTAACTATTAACGTAAGTTTAAAAACAATTACATTAAACGAGGTTCAGGTTGTTGCTGACGTTGCACGTTCGCGTGAAACACCTGTTGCTTTTACCAATGTGTTGCCTGCAAAAATTGAAGAAGAATTAGGCGCTCAGGATATTCCAATGGTTCTTAACTCAACTCCCGGTGTATATGCTACACAACAAGGTGGAGGTGATGGTGATGCACGTATAACAATTCGTGGTTTTAATCAACGTAATGTTGCTGTAATGCTTGATGGTATTCCTGTTAATGATATGGAAAACGGTTGGGTATATTGGTCAAACTGGTTTGGTTTAGATGTTGTTACCCGTTCAATTCAGGTTCAGAGAGGTCTTGGAGCTTCAAAGCTTGCTCTTCCTTCAGTTGGAGGTACTATGAATATTATCACTAAAGGTATTGAGAATAAAAGAAATATCAACATAAAACAAGAAGTAAACAGCGATGG
>QMPG01000322.1 GCA_003648455.1 Bacteroidota bacterium | reverse complement strand
CGGCAAGCTGTTCATCGCTGTCTATAAGCGATTGGTTTTTAAAACCTAAATCCATATCAATATCAACACCGGCTTCAACTACTTGTGTGGTGATAAGCAGAATTTTCTTTTTCCTGTTTTGTTCATCTTTCAGAAATTCAATAATATATTTTCGGCGAGGCTCAATTATTGTTCCTGAAAGAACAAATATTTCATCAAAAAAATCATCATTTTCATTTATTTTGAAAATAATATCATAAAATTTACTTGCTGATTTCTTAAAAATAAATTCTATAATTGTATAAACACTGTTTGGATATTCGTCTGTTCTGTTTTGAGCATATTTTTTTGATTTCTCTAATAATATTTCAGCTAATTTAGACAAATCAAGTTCTTTATCTTCTAATAAATCTGATTTTACTTTAACTCTTTTTGCAAAATTTGGATTTGTAAGATATTTTTTTGCTTTCGGAATTAAGTGTTCAAAATCTACTTTAAAAACCATTTTAATTTTATCAATTTTAGGCAAAGTTGCTGACATTATGATAAAATGAATATTAAAAAGTTCGGCATATTTTGAAATGTAAAATTTTATTTTATCCCAATGCTCGGGTGAATAGGCTTGCAGTTCGTCAATAATTACAATTGAATTTGCCAAGCGATGTAAAATATAATTTGTGTCTTTTTTGTTTGATTTAAGAATATCAAAAAACTTAATATGCGTAAGAAGCGTAAGCGGATAGTTAATAAACAGGTTGTCTATTTGATTACGCCTTTCATTTCCGTATTTTGCATCTTGCTCGTTACTGCCTGTGTCTTTTGTTTGAAAACCAGCTTTTGAATGAACTTGTGTAACTTCCTGCTCTGTAAGTCCCAACGTTTCTTTTATTGCTTTTGCCGTTTGTGTAATCAACGTTGTAAAAGGAAAAACATAAAATATTTTATTGATTTCCGGATGCAATTTTAACATTTTATAAATTGCAATCATCGACATATTTGTTTTTCCACCACCTGTTGGTGCTTCTATGTAGAAAATCCGTTCATCTTTGTATTTTTCAATATTTGTAAGTACTTCCGCACCGAGTTTTTGTCGTAAAAAATTCAAATTTTCAGGACTTTTTTCTTTTAAATTATCAATATCTACCGAAAGGTATTGTTTAGGGTTTTTAATTAACTCGCCGTTATAACTTGTTTCTTTATTGTTTACAAAATGCTTGTATATTCTTTGTTTTATTTCTTCGGTAAGCAAACCAAAATCTTCTTCTGTGCTAAACTTCAAATCACTCATATACTCGGAAGTTGCATAATAATCAGAAGCTGTGAGTAAGGAATAGTTTAGTTTTAAGAGGGTGAAGAAGGGGAAGAAGTCAATAGAAAAGCCTAATTCCCTAACTCGAAGAAAAGCTGTTTCCATATCACTAACTAAACTTTGTAAATCTTCTATTTCTTCATTGCTAATATCAAACTTAAATTCCGTTAAAAAATCCTTTAAATATTCAATATTTTCTTGTGAATAAGCAAAATTTGAATCAATTTGAGATAAATACGAGCTATGATGTTTATATATCGGAAAAGAAAAACACGTTATTAAAAAATCAATAACAGCTTCACCCTTTTCGTCAAGAAGTAATTTTTCAGACTGTTTAAAATGATGAATTAGAAAAAGATATGCACTTATAGATGAATGATTTGAACTTTCTTTATGTTTTCTTTTTATTATATTCTTATTGAAATTATCAATACCTTCTTTTTGTTGAAATGAATGATTTATTTTTCCAAAATCATGATATATTATTGCATCATAAAATAAAGTTTTGATATAGGAATTTAATTGTTCATTCATTTTGAACGATACAATTACCTGATTAATAATAGTATCAATAATTGCCTCTAACTTATTTGTTTCAATAATATTAAGAAAATATTTTTCAACAAGTTGCAAATGCTCTTTTAATGTTTCCGGTTGCTTTTTATTTGAAGTATGAGCATAATATTTCTCATCCTCAATTAGAAAAGATAAATTTGATAATTCTTTTTTTTGTATTTCTTTAAATGTTATCATTAAAACAGTTGAATTAAAGTTTGTTGATCAATAATTTTCACATTATCAATTTTCAATTCGGTATTAAATCTTGCATTTGTATATGCAAAATCATTGTATTCATATTGAAAAAGTTTTTCATTGTATGAAACAGGAAGTCGTTCAAAATAAACAAATCTATTCTTTAATTCTTTTCTCATTGCCCTGCTTAATGCTTTTGCTATATGACTGCTTACAGCTTCATTTTTGTAAAAAACACTTCCAATTTTATATTCTTTTGAAAAATCAAAGTCTTTTATTTCATCATATTTCTTATATTCCTTCCACCAAACCGAAAATTCATTTTTTCCAAGATAAGGCAAATATTCTGCATGATAATTTTCAAGGTTTTCATCAATATTTTTATGGTTTTCATTTTCAGTATCCAATAAAAAATAACAACGAAATGCAGGTGCAATTAAAAATTGTTCAATAATATTCAAGGTTGCACCCGAATTATCTTCACTTTTGTTTGCTAAGCCTGTTGCATTATTGTATTTTACAGTTGATTTTTGAAAGTTGCCGTTTTCATGTCTTAACGGCTCTATACCTATTTTTAAATCTTTGAGTTTTTCATAGTATTCAGGTAGTTTGCCTTTTTCCTTGAAACCCTCTAACCCAATTATTGCGCCCAAAATTCCAAGCAAAGCAGGTTTGTGAAGCATATTAAATGTAAGGTAAACAGGTTCGTTAGTGTCCGGTTTTTTCAACATTCCGAAGTCAGCAAATAAATCTATCGATATAAGTTTTTGCATAATATTAATTTTCAAATAATTTTATTAAAAATTGCTTTAATTCAGATATAACTGTATTGTAATCAGGTAAATTTTCTTTTGAAAACTGATTTTGCAACTGATTTTCCCAGTGATGTTTTAATATTTTTTCTTTTTTAGAATTTAACAACTGCTCATGACCTTCAAAAATGATATCCTTACTTTCCATTTTTCTGAAAAAAGCTTTTTTTATTTCTGCCCAATTCAAATTTTCATAATTGTTTTTCAAATACCAAATATCATAACAATCTCTCGGACTTGTATATTTTCGCTGAATTAGTGAACGTAGTTTTTCAGACAAAACCTCTTCAATAGAATAAGAATTGACAATTGCATCTACGAAATTTAATTTGTCTGAAAAGTTATGATTAATAGTTAATTGTTTTACCGGGAAAATGATTTCTTCCGTGTGATTTATATCTAACTTTATAGTGTGATGCCAGCTAATACTGTTTGCTGACGGTAAATCATTTTTTCTATGGTCAGCACCCCAGTAATGAATATAAACTTTAAATCCTTGTTCTTCATCTTTCGATTGAGTAGGCTCTATCTTCTTTAATTTGAATAAAATACCCCGGTTGTAATTTTCATCAAAAGAAAGTTCTGTTGCCTTTTTCATTATTTTATTTACAATACGAGTATTGAAAATATATTGACTATCAAGAATTGTAAAATCTAAATCTTCTGAAAAGCGATAATCAGGGAAATAGCATTTCTTTAAACAAGTTCCCCCTTTAAATATCATTATATCTTTAAGTTCAGGCATTGAAATTATTGCATAAAGTAGATAACTTAATACCCAGTCTTTATCTATTTGACTTTTCGGAACACCATGAAATTCAGATATTCTTTTAATTTCTGTTTGTTTTATCATTTTAATAAATGCTATTGGCTATATCTAACAAATCCTCTTTTTCAATATTAAGTATTAAACGCCATTCTCTATTATATTTTCCTTCCTTATATCCATAAATATCAAACAAATCGTAATTTTTGCTTTTTTGCTTTTTTGCATATTCAATAAGTTGTTTAAATCCTGTTTTGTTAAACAATTCTGCCAAGTAACCTATTCTTTTTGCAATTGCTTTATTATTAATTATTTCAAGATATTTAATCATCTTTTGCGAGCTAAGTTTCGTTCTTTTAAAGGCTCGTATTAATTCCATAAAACCACCTGAGTAATTTGGCAAATCGAAACAATCAACAATTGTTTTTTCAATATCTGTTATTTTAAATTGATTAGTTCCTATTCCGGATTTAACTATTCCCTCCATTTTATTAGGACGCACTTTTACAAATTGATAGTTTACACCGAATATTTCTGTGTGTTTTTTCTTTTTTGTTGTTTGAACATATACTTTATTTGGGAACTGCTCTGTCAATCCGTGAACATTTAATGCCGACCAATAAGCAATTACAGCATCTGATGTTAAATAACTTCCAATTACATATTCATTTCTAAAAGTATTTCGGCAATATTTTTCATTTTCTATTTTTGAATATTCTAAATCTATTATTTTATATAATTCATAGTTAAATTCTTTATTATTAATTTCATCAAACTGTTTTTTCAATTCGTTAGTATTAAAAATCTCAACTTGATTTTCATCTCAATATTTTTTTATTATTTGTTT
>QMPG01000321.1 GCA_003648455.1 Bacteroidota bacterium | reverse complement strand
CCACCACCACCATAGCCAACAAACGGAGTTTCCCACATTTCAACAGGACATAAACATTAACTGGAAATTTTTAAATTTGAACGTAGCTAATTAAGGGAAGCTTTCAGTCCGTTACCTGCAAGCTAAAAAAGCCACCACACGTTCAAGCACATTTCATTTTGCTCGTACCTCACAAAATGAAAAGAGCTTTCACTTCCCCACCGCCACCCAGAAAGATTTACATTTCTATTTTTAATTTGTAAAATATTTTTATATTTGCTAATAATTAGCAAGTTATATTTTCGCAAGCTTTAATTATGGCAACATTTGGTGAATTTTTAAGAAAAGAAAGAGAAAAAAAGGGATTAAATCAAAGTGAATTTGGTTTGAAAGTTGGTCTTATTATGACAGATGTTAGTAAAGTTGAAAATGGCAGAAAAAAATTCCCTTTTAACAATTTAAAAAAGCTATCGAAATTCCTTGGACAAGACTTTGAAAAAATTAAAACAATATATGTTGCTGATATACTTGTTGATGAAGTAAAAAAATACAAATGTTCTGATATAGTTTTTTCGGTAGCAGAGGAACAATCAAAATATTTGAGCAATAAAAACGCTAAACAAACAACAATAAAATTTGATAAACAATGAGGTATTACGGAGCAAAAACAAAATTACTCCCATTCATAGAGGAAGTAGTTAAATCAACCGGGATAAATGGAACTTCAAATTTTGTTGATTTATTTGCCGGTACCACTTCTGTAGGACAACACTTCAAAAAATTGGGATATACGGTTTATTCAAATGATATGTTGGAGTTTTCCTATGCGTTATCTAAAACATACATTGAACTTAACAAAGAACCTGAATTTAAGAAACTCAAATCCAAATTAAAGCTAAAAAATGGTTTGAATAGCTTGTTTGATTATTTAAATGAATTAGAATCAAATACTAAAGGTTTCATCTATGAAAACTATTCGCCAAATGGGGAAAGAATGTACTTTACTGATGAAAATGCTTTAAAAATTGACACCTTTAGAACTTTATTTGAGGAGTGGAAAGATGAAAGATTGATTAATGAATTAGAGTATTACTACCTTATTACTGCTTTGTTACGGGGCGTAAATTTAGTTAGTAACGTGACTGGTACTTATGGGGCATACTTAAAAACTTGGGACAATCGAGCTCTAAAACCACTTATTTTGGAAGAAGTCCCCATTATCGAAAGTACTACCAAAAATAAGGCGTTTAAGAAAGATGCAAATGAACTTATAAAAATCATAAAACCAGACATTTTATATTTAGATCCTCCTTATAATTCAAGGCAATATGCATCCAATTACTTCCTGCTTGAATTGATTGCAGAAGGATGGTTCGGAGAAAAAAAGCCGGAGATATATGGTAAAACCGGAATGAGAAATTATGAACATCAAAAATCTGATTATTGTTCAAAGAACAACGCTTTAAACGCATTAGAGGATTTAGTTCTAAATGGAAGTAAAGCAAAATATATTTTGTTAAGCTATAATAATGAAGGTGTTATAAGTCAATCTGGTATTCAGAAAGCATTAGAAAGAATTGGAGATGTGGAAACAATGTATGAAAACCACAAACGGTATAAAAGTATAAATCAAACAGTAGAAGACCCACAACTTACAATGGAATTTGTTTATAAAGTAAAGCCAAAAAAAACGGTCAATAAAACTAATAATTTAACAGGTAAAGAATGGTTGCAAAACTCTTTTAGTATTTGGAGAGAATTAGGAAAGACAGAGGAAGAAAAAAAGCTAAAACATCCTGCAATTTTCACTATCAAACTTGCTTCAAAATTAATTGATACGTTTTGTAAACCAAATGGAGGAAAAATCCTTGACCCGTTTGCTGGCTCAGGTACTACTCTTATTGCGGGTTTATTAAAAGAAAAGGAAGTTATCGGATTCGATTTAAGTGATAAGTTTAAAGACCTATTCATTAAACGGGCAACCCATTCATATAACTTTAATGAATATAATCTTAAAGATAATTACATTATAAATGATTCAAGACTTTTATCTCAATACATAGAAGAAAACAGTATTGACTTATGTATTACATCTCCCCCTTACTGGGATGTATTAAACAGAAAAAGAACGGCAGATTATAAAAACAATATTAATTATTCAGACCAAAATGAAGATTTAGGGAATATAGAAGATTACAATGAATTTTTACAATCTTTGAAAGACGTAACACGCGAGGTTTATAAATCCTTAAAACCCAAAGGATATTTTGTTTTGAATGTTATGGATTTAAGGAAAAAAAGCAATTTTTACCCATTACATATGGACGCTTCAATTCTAGCCAAAGAAGTTGGATTTAGTTTGGAAGATATAATTATTTGGGATAGGCAAAATGAATACAACAATATGCGACCACTTGGTTATCCGTTTAAGTTTATTGTCAATAAAGTTCACGAATACCTATTAATTTTACGAAAATCTGAATAATGACACCACAAGAAATACAAGATGCAATTAACTATTTCAATACTATTCGAAATTCTGGAAGAATAGAAATTGAAGCAGAAATGCGAGACAAAGACAGAAGTCGTTTTGTTTCAAAATATACAGCTTTAACTGGTACTACCGTACCTGCTATTTCAAACACACTTCCTTATTATGTTTGGGCTCCTAATGCTGATCCAGATTCGAAATGGGGAATTGAATTGAGAATATATTTTGTTTCCGATGCAACTGCTCCAGCTTCATTAATGCAAAGAGCAAAAAATAATAGTAGACACGGTTACACTCATTTTGATAAACGAATAAACTATAACAAGCTCATTTGGGAACTTTTTGCTAATGGTTTTAGATTAGGATCAAATTAATTATGGAGAAAAATAAAATATCAAACTTTCTAACACCTGACATTTCATATTTATTAGGATTAATAACTGGTCGAGGTGAAATTCAATATAATCAAGACGTAAAAAAAATCATCATTGATTTTGAATTTAAAACTTTAAAATCAACTGCAATTACAAAGACGTTTGACCAAAAACTCCATATTCAAACAAGCTTGGATAAAATTGTAGTTAGACTTCAAAATATGGGAATCAATGTATTAAAGGATGTTTCTGAAAGTAGAATCTCGTTAGTTCTTAAATGGGATAAAGAAGATATTTCTTGGTTGTTTATTAAGTATTTGATTAACGGAACACGCTTTAGTTACCATGATTTTCAAGTACCTGAACCAATTTTTGAATCTACAGCTGCAAATAAAAAAGAGTTTATTCGTGGAATATCTGATGTTACTGCATACGTTAGAGCTTCAAACTATTATGGGTTTTCAGCCGACCAACCAAAAAGATATAGAGTTTATATTGAGATTACACAGAAAAATTGGCATTTGCCACCTCAATTATGTCAGCTGTTACAATCCGTAGATGTTCCCGTTCAAAATATAAATTATGGTCATCCAAATTTAAGAGACCCAAACAATAAAAAAAGTAGTCGTTTTTGGGCTAAAGAACATCAGATGAAAATCTTTGCTGACGACTTTCAAAAAATAGGTTTTTACATTTCCCACAAAGAAGAAGCATTAACAGAATTAGCTGAAAGCAATAAGTCTAATTTTGAGGATGGTATTCCTCTTTGTGACGGTACTACAAATAGAAAAAAGACAAAGCCAATCCATCCTGATGAAAATGATTCTGAATTACCAATGGAAATTAAGGGAAAGCATTTTGATGGATATAAAGAAATTTGCAAATGTTTAAATTGTTATAAACAGAATTAATGTATAGTAACGAAATAGAAATGTATCCAGACATTATCGTATGGCTACGAAAAAGACTACAAGGAGAATTTGGCAACAAAGCCAATAAGATAACTGTACTTGATACTCACGATAGTGATTTATCAAATTTTATAATGAAACTAAACTATCAAAAGTTTTTCCCTGAATTTACAACCTATAAAATTCGTCAAGACATTACTGGTTTTATAGAGTATGAAAATAAAGTAGATATGGTTTTTGTAGAGTGTAAAAACTCCAAACTTACTTTGATTAATTTATCGCAACTAATAGGATATTCCTGTATAGCTTTACCTATTTTTTCGATTTTAATTGCTCCACAAGGAATGGGAACAACTTTAAATAAACTATTGACTTCCTTCAATAGAAAAGATGTTTTAGAGTTTAGACCAAAACGTAGAATTGAAGTATTAAAGTGGGATAAGAACAAACAAGATATTGACTATATGAATAGTGTTAAATGAAAGTAGCCAACGCAAAGTTCAAGCACATTGCAATCCTCGTTCCTGCGGTTGCAAAGAGCTTTCACGCCAACGCTTTCTGACGAAAAGAAAGAAAGCCAGCAGGTAACATTGAACTGTGTAAATTTGAAAGAAAATACATGATATTACTTTTATTCTATTTATTTCTTGCTCTAGTTGTATCATTTCTCTGTTCAATAATGGAAGCCGTTCTTCTTTCAACACCACAATCCTTCTTGATTG
>QMPG01000320.1 GCA_003648455.1 Bacteroidota bacterium | reverse complement strand
TCAGCAATATACAAACAGGAATTGTAAATGTTTATGTTCAAGGTGCTACTGCAGCTATAATGATACAAGAAAATTGGGATTATTCTGTTCAAAATGATGTTATTAACCTTTTAACAAAATTAATACCGGCAGGTGTTTGGGAACACGATGCTCAAGATAATAATGGCGATGCTCATCTGAAGGCAGGAATTGTCGGACCAAGTGAAACAATACCTATTATTAGTGGAAAAATAGGGCTATCAACCTGGCAAAATATTTTTTTATGTGAATTCGATGGCCCACGAAAACAAAGAAAAATTGTTGTTACAATATTTAATTCCCAGTAAACTAATCTATATTTTTGTAAAATAATATTTACATAAAAATTCTTATGAATAATAATCTTGAATCCCAAATTTTTCAAATTAAAAACACCTTGCAATTTGAAAACTTAGCTTTAAAAATTTTCAGATTTCAATCTGAAAATATTCCTGTATACAGTCAATATATTAAGTATCTGGGTATAGATACAAATAATATTAAACATATTAACGAAATCCCTTTTTTGCCAATTGATTTTTTCAAAACTCACAAAATAATTTCAGACAACTCTAAACATGAACAAATATTTACAAGTAGCGGAACAACCGGATTGAGTACAAGCAAACATTATATTTCAGATATTTCTTTATACGAAAAAAGTTTTAGAAAAGGATTTAACTTTTTTTATGGAGATATTACAGATTATTGTGTCTTAGCTCTTCTGCCGTCTTATCTAGAACGAGAAGGCTCTTCTCTTATCTACATGGCTGAAGACATGATAAAACAAAGCAAACATCCTGATAGTGGTTTCTATTTGCATAATATTGATGAACTTGCTGAAAAATTAATTTCACTTAGTAAATCTAAACAAAAAACAATTTTGTTAGGAGTTACTTACGCCTTGCTTGACTTAGCAGAAAAATACAAATTTAATCTCAACAATACCATTATTATGGAAACCGGTGGTATGAAAGGTAAACGTAAAGAAATAATACGCGAAAAGTTACACAAAATATTAACAACAAGACTAGGAGTGAATTCTATTCATTCAGAGTATGGCATGACAGAACTTTTATCGCAAGCCTACTCAAAAGGCAATGGAATTTTTCTAACTCCTCCGTGGATGAAAATATTTATTAGAGACACATACGACCCGTTGTCTTTAATCGAAACCGGAAAATCGGGAGGAATAAATATTATAGATTTAGCAAACATTAATTCATGTTCATTTATTGAAACCAAAGACTTAGGAAAGATTCATAAAGAAGGTGATTTTGAAGTACTTGGTAGATTCGACAATAGCGATATTAGAGGTTGTAATCTATTAGTAAATGATTAGTTTGAACAAAAAAAAGGCAGAGTTAAAACCCTGCCTTTTTTAGTATATTCATCCTGTCAAATATTATTTTTCAGGATGCATAATAATTTCAATCTTTTGTTTATCATTAAGAACTTTCTTAGCAAACTTTTTAACATCTTTAGGATTTAATGCGTTAACAAGTTTTTCATATTTCTGTCCACTAATAATATCTTCATTATGATAATATTTATGAACAATAGTACTTAACCAAAACTTATTATCTTTTAATTTTTCTTGTCTTGTTTTTAAAAAATATTCTTTAGCTTTATTAACATCTACCTCTGAAGGGCCTTCTTCCTTTAGTTTATTTATCTCATCATAAACAATACTGATAAGATGTTCAGCTTTTTCAGGATCGCAATCAAATTGAATATTAAGTTTGAAATTTTCATAAGGGAATTCCGATGTTGACACCCATACTCCTACTCCATAAGAGCCTCCTTCTTCTTCTCTAATTGTCTCAGTATAACGCAACTGTAGAACATGGCTGATTGTTTGTAAGTATAATCTATTCTGTAAATTATATTCGAAAGGTCCATTATAATTAACAAAAATGCTAGTTTTAGGTACTTCCATTTTTAATGGAATTTTTTGTTTAACGGCACCTCTAGGAGGTCTTACATTATTATCTTTCCAATTTTCTTTTCTGTTAATATTTGGTAAAGAACCAAGATATGTTTCAACTAAAGGTTTTACTTTTTCAATATCAATATTCCCAACAAAAACAAAAGTAAAATCACTTGCATCTGCAAATCTATCATTATAAATCTTTCCAATTTTGTTAAAATCTACGTCATTCAACAATTCAATATTAAAAGGCTTACTTCTTGCATTATGATCATCCATAACAAACATAATAGAATCTCTGAAAATAGATCTTGGATTAGCACTCATATTTTCAAAATAAGCTTTTAATCTACCCATATATGATGAATAAGCAACTTTATCTGAACGAGGGTTAGTAAAATAGAGATATACAAGTTGCATCATTGTTTCAAAATCTTGAGGCGATGAGTGTCCATCAAAACCTTCTTGCAATGTGCGAACAAATGGGGAAACACTTACCACTTTTCCTGCAAGTAATTTCTGAAGTTCAATATTACTAATATCACCAACACCACTCATATTAACAATTTCATTAAGCAATTTAGCAGAAGCAACATCTTCAGTAGGATATAAAGAATTCCCACCTTTACTGAATGCTTTCATCAATATTTCATCCTCTTTAAAATCTGTCTTTTTAAATACAACTTTAACACCATTCCCTAAAGTATATTCAACTGTACCGTAATCAGCATTTTTAACTTCATTAGTAAGTTTAGAACCCTTTGGTACTTTAGCAACAAGGGGCTTGTCTGTTACTTTATCAACATATGCTTGTATATCTGAATTCTTAACCTTTTCAACAATAGATAACACTTCTTCTTTTGTTGGTATTTTTATTCCTTCTTTTTCAGGACCTGTTATAGTTATTACCATATTCTCATCAGTAATCCACTTTTTTGCTAGTGCATTAATCTCTTCAACAGTAATAACAGGAAGTACTTTCTTCAAATAATCATATTCAAATTCAATTCCAGGAGCTGGTTCATTTGTTAAGAAATTATCAAAATAGTCCCAAACATATTTACTGTTTTTTTGTTTGTTTCGATCTTTAAATCTTTTCTCAGCGTTTCTTAATATATCCGATTTTGTTCTTTCTAATTCAGTTGAAGTGAATCCATGCCTTCGAACTCTTTCATTTTCTGTTAAAATTGTAGTGAAAGCTTCTTTAGGAGCGTCATTTTTTGCTCTAACTATTGAAATATAAGCATCTTTAGAACGCACAATATTTCCATAAAAAGAATATGCAAAAATATAAGGAGGATTCTCTTGTTGAGCTTTCTCTCCTAATCTTGCATTAATCATATTATTGTAAATCTCATGAAGTATATTCAAGCGATAGTAATCTAAATTTTTATCTTCAGGTTGAACAATATTATGCTTATAATAAACTCTTAAATCAATATTTACAGCTTCTGGATCTGTAGCAATTGCAACTAATGGTTCCTTATTATCAGGCAATTCAAAAATAGGACGTTCCTCGGCATTTTTAGCAGCAGGAATATCAGCAAATAATTTCTTAACTTTTGCTTCCATTTTTTTAACATCAAAATCTCCTACAATAATAATAGCCTGCAAATCTGGACGATACCACTTACGGTAAAAAGACCTCATTGTCTCATAAGTACAATTATCAATAACATCAAGAGAACCTATAACATCACGCTCTGCATATTTTGAGCCCTTATATAATATTGGAGCATTCTTTCGGCTCATTCTAAATCCTGCAGTTCTTCTTGTTCTCCACTCTTCGTGAATAACTCCACGCTCTGCATCTATCTCTTCAGCTTCAAATGACACAAAATGAGACCAGTCATGTAAGACCAATAAAGCAGAATCCATTATACCTTCTCTAATTACAGGTACATCTGATAGATTATAACATGTAACATCAGTACCGGTAAAAGCATTTACATTATGACCAAATTTAACACCTATTTTTTCAAGAAAGTTTAAAACACCTTTTTTGGGATAATTTTTTGTGCCGTTAAAAGCCATATGCTCACAAAAATGAGCTAATCCGTTTTGCGCATCAGTTTCTAATATAGCACCAACATTATGTACAATATAAAAATCTGCACGTTCCTTTGGTAACTCATTATGTCTTAGATAATAAGTTAATCCATTATCCAATTTGCCGACAACAACATTTGGATCTAGTGTAATTTTATCTGCTTGTGCAAAAACACTATTTACAGAAAAAACCATTAAAATGGTTAAATAAAATAATAAATTATTTTTTTTCATTTTTTTTTGATTGTTAATTAAATAAAGATAAATTTTCATCAAATGTAGGCAAAAATTACAACAAACCCAGTTGTTTTTTTTATTTACTTAAAAATTATTAAAAGTGAAGGTGTAAATATTTATCAGGAGAAATATATATAAAAAAAAAGCTTCAACTAATAAAAGTTAAAGCTTTTTAATAAGTTAGGGCGACAACCTACTCTCCCGCAATGCAGTACCATCGGCGCAAGTGGACTTAACTTCTCTGTTCGG
>QMPG01000319.1 GCA_003648455.1 Bacteroidota bacterium | reverse complement strand
TCTTCTATTAGACCCTGACGATAATCAAACGATTACTGCAGCAACAACCAATGGTGTTTATAAAACAACCAACGGAGGTTCAAGCTGGTCAAAACTATCTTCATATAGTTTTATCGACATGGAATTTAAGCCCGGAGATAAACAAATAATGTATGGTTCAACAAAAGATTATTCATATACAAAAATCTACAGATCGATAGATGGGGGTAATTCTTGGACACAAATACAATCAATTTCAGGAAGAAGAACAGAGCTCGCAGTTAGTCCGGCTCAACCCACTTGGGTGTATGCAATTGTTGCAAATTCTGATAGAGGACTAGAAGGAATATATAAATCAACAGATAGCGGTGCTTCATTTACTCAAGTTTATGATGGTAGCGAAGCAAATCATAATTTATTAGGTTATTACAGCGATGGCTCAGGAACAAATGGACAAGGTTCATACGATTTGTGCATTGCTTCAAACCCATCTAATGCAAACGAAATTTATATTGGCGGAGTAAATTGTTGGAAATCAGCAGACGGAGGAACTTCCTGGACGCTTGTCAATCATTGGTGGGGCGATGGTGTACCGGCTGTTCATGCCGACAAACACTTTTTGGCATTTCAAAACAGTTCAACTTTGTTTGAATGTAACGATGGTGGTATTTATAAAACAACCGATGGTGGCAGTAACTGGACAGACTTAACCAACGGACTTGTAATTAGTCAAATTTATCGTCTTGGAGTATCACAAAAAGTCTCAAATGAGGTAATCTGTGGCTTACAAGATAACGGCACAAAATTATATTCTTCAACAACATGGGATGACGTAAAAGGTGGTGATGGAATGGAATGTATAATTGATTATACAGACAATAATGTTCAGTATGGTACTTACGTGCGTGGTGAAATTGAAAGAACAACAAATCACTGGAGTTCAGGTACTATTATTTCAAATAATATTGAGGGTGGAAACACCGGTGCTTGGGTTGCTCCATATATTATTGACCCAAATAATAATCAAACACTTTATGTTGGTTATGCAGATGTTTGGAAAACAACAGACCGAGGAGACAGTTTTACAAAAATTTCTACAATGAACACAAGCAACAAGCTACGTTCAATGGCAATTGCTCCTTCAAACAGTCTGGTATTATATGTTGCTGACCAAAGCACTATTTGGAAAACAACCAACGGTGGTACTAATTGGACGAATATTACCGGTTCTTTGCCATCAAGCAATAGTATTACTTATCTGGCAGTTAAACATGACGACCCTAATACTGTTTGGGTAACATTTGGTGGATATGATTCTAATCGTGTTTATGAAACTACAAATGGAGGAAGCTCTTGGAGCAACATTTCTTCAGGCTTGCCAAACCTTCCTGTTATGTCAGTTGTTCAAAACAAACAAAACACAACAGAAAATGAATTATATGTTGGTGCTGATGTTGGTGTTTACAGAAAAATTGGAACAGAAGATTGGGAATTATTCAGCAATAAATTACCAAATGTAGTTGTAACAGAAGTTGAAATTTATTATGATGATAACAACCACGAGAACACTCGACTAAGAGCAGCTACTTTTGGAAGAGGATTGTGGGAAACAAGTATTCCTAGTGCAAAAATGCCGGAAAGCGAATTTGCCGCAAACACAACAACTATTGGAACAGGCGGTCGTGTTAGCTTTGCCGATGATTCAAAAAACTCTCCTATTTCCTGGAAATGGACTTTTGAAGGTGCAACTCCCTCTAGTTCAACAGAAAAAAACCCTCAAAACATAATATACAATACCGAAGGTACTTTTGATGTAACTCTTGTTGCAACTAATTCTGCAGGTGCTGATACTGTGATTAAAACAGACTATATTACTGTTTCCGATTTTGTTGCTCCTTCAAATTTAACGGCAGAATTAGATTATAATGTTACAAATTTAAATTGGGACAAACCTCAGCTTAAATTTAATCCTTATAGCATTGATTTTGAAGGTCAATGGGCTCCCGAAGGCTGGCAAGTTAAGCATAACACATCTCTTGACGGCAGTAATCTTCAAGATCCTACGGGAAGCACATGGGGTCAATGCTCTGAAAGTTCTTTCTCCGGAGAAGGAAGCACATATATTCATTCGGGAAGTTATTCGGCAGCTATTGGATTTAATGCTCCTGATTTGAACTGGTTAATTTCTCCTGAAATTACAATTGGTGACAGCGAATTGTTACATTTCTGGATTTGGTATAACAGCTATACTAATGGAACAGATTCTATTTGGATTTCTAAATTCCATGTCATGGTTTATGATGCAGCTTCTTGGACAAGTATTTTAGATTATGGTGACGGCACAGCAAATAATAATTATAATAGTGCTGTTGATATTGATTTAAGTGCTTATGTCGGCAAAAAAGTTAAACTTGCTTTCGTATATGAATATAATGATGGTTATCAGTTGGCAATTGATGATATTATGGTTGGAACAAGTGATAACTTCAAAAAAATCGGAAATAAAAAACATACTAAGCAAAATATTAAACGATTAGCTTCGGACAATGTTAAAAGCACAGCCGTTTTCACTGAAGCAAAAAATTCTCTTAGAACAAATACTTTCGATAAATATTATATTTACAGAAATACCACAAAACTAGATTCAATAAGCGATATTAACACATCAACTTACAACGATACAATTTCTTCGGCAGGAGAATTTGTTTATTCTATTTCGTCTTATTATTCTTCTCCTGTTGGAGAATCTCCGGAGACAAATACACAAACAATAACAATTTTGCCTCTTTCTTGTGCTTTTACCGCAGACGAAATAAATGCTTGTGTTAATAATCCTGTTGTTTTTACAGATACTTCTACAGGAGCTGTTGAAACTTATAGTTGGGATTTTGGCGAAGGAGCTACTCCTGCCACAGCAAACACTGCCGGGCCTCATTCGGTTACTTACTCAACCCTCGGGCAAAAAACAGTTTCGTTAACAATTACAGGTGTTGGTGGAACTGAGACAGAAACAAAAAATGAATATATTTCTGTTACATCTCAAGCCGTTGCAGGTACAGCTACAGCTGATGCAGGTACAATCTGTGAAGGTTCTGTTGTTACATTAAATTTATCTGGTTATTCAGGAAACATTCAGTGGCAAGAATCTGAAAACAATGAAGATTGGTCTGATATTAATGAGGCAAATTCTGACACATATATATCTCCAGAATTATTAACAACTAAATATTACAGAGCAAAAGTAACAACAAGTTGTAGTGAGGTATACACATCAACATTGGAAATAGTTGTAAATGAATATCCTGTGGGAGGAACTAGTTATTCTTCAAGCGATTTTGTTTGTGAAGGTCGTTCTGCTTCTATCATATTATCCGGCTCTAACGGTAATATTCAATGGCAGTCATCAACCGATAGTTTGTCCTGGGCAAATATTGATGGTGCAACTCATCCTGTTTATGACACACCGGCACTTTCTGCCAAAACTTATTACAGAGCGCTGGTTTCTGTTCCTTATTGTGGAGAAGAGTACTCAAACGTTAGTTCTATTGATGTAAACCCAAATCCAATTGGAGGAACGGCTTCTGTTGTTGAAGATTCTGTTTGTTCAGGAACGTCTGCAACAATAACTATTTCTGATTATTTGGGAGATATACAATGGCAGGAATCTGACGATAATCAAACTTGGTCGTATATTTCAAACGCTACCTCTGAGCAATATTCTACTCAGCCAATAACGGAAGAAACATACTTCAGAGCAGAAATTTCTTCAAAAGGTTGTAGTGACGCATATTCAAGTTCTATAAAAGTAAATACTAGACCGTTGCCTGTTTCAAATTTCAATTATAATGCAGAAAGAGGGATTGTTAGTTTTCTTGATAATTCAGAAAATAGCAACTCTTATCTTTGGTACTTTGGTGATGATTCAACCTCAACAGAAAAAGAACCAATACACGAATATCTTGACAATGGAAATTTTATTGTTAAACAAAAAGTGACGAATGCTTGCGGTAGTGACTCAACAACAAAAAACATTTCAATTTCAGGTGTTGGAATTAATGAAATAAATAATAACAAAGCTCTTAATATTTATCCAAATCCGAACAAAGGAGTATTCTCTATTAAATATTCATCTAATGAAATTGGTTTAATCGTTGTTGAATTGTATAATGTTGAAGGAAAATTAATGTTCTCAAATAAATACGAGAAACAAACAGCAGAATTTAACACAAACTTTAAGCTTCAAAATCTTTCAAAAGGAATATATCAATTTAGAATTATTGGACTGCACAATGTAACAAATCGTCAGGTCTTAATTAGATAAAACCAACAGCTTTTTTTAGTTGATAAAAAAAACCTCACAGATAATTAAATCTTGTGAGGTTTTTTTCAATATTAACCCAGAAAATTCATTAATTTTCTACGATTAAGTAATACCAACAAATTTGGGAATTTCATTAACCCCAAATTTGGGTATTACTAAATCGGGGTTTCCCGCTTTGCTCCCCACTATCTAT
>QMPG01000318.1 GCA_003648455.1 Bacteroidota bacterium | reverse complement strand
TTTGCTGCCATAATTTATTTATCATTAAAAAAAACAACCACAAAGAGCACCAAGAACACACAAAGGGCATAAATTCATAGAGAACTTAGTGAAAATCTTTGTGTACTTTGTGGTAAAAAAAAAAGAAACCACAAAGCTTAAAAATTCATAAAGTGTTTTATTTACTGCCATAATTTATTTTATGATATAAAATTAGAATATATTTTTTCAGACAGAATAATTTCTAATTTAAATTACAAACATGAATATAAAATACACTAATAAATTCGAATTTTTTTAAAATTACATAAATATTAAAAAATACAAAGGTATTATTGAAAATCCCGTTGCAATAATAATTGCATAAACAATGGCGATAATTTTTAATCTTTTTAACCATAAAGTATTAGTCCAGCCAATAGTTTGAAAAGCAGACCAAAAACCATGAGTTAAATGCAAACCAAGAAGAATTCCTCCTGCAACGTAAATTAACGAATACCAAAAATGATTTATAAATGAGCTTGAGACAACAAGATATGTGTTGTTCATTAAAGTACCGTCAATTTCAATTGTAGGCATAGTGCCAAATTTTATTTTGTAGAAATAATTTGAAAGATGAATAGCTAAAAATGTTACAATTAAAGCACCAAGAATAAACATGTTTCTTGACGGCCAAGTACTGCTTTTTTGGTTGTTATTTATATAATATTTTTCTTGTCTTGTCCTTTTATTTCGAACAGTGATTATTGTGGCATAAACAATGTGAAAAGCAAAGCCTAATGCTAATACCGGCTCAACGATTTTAATAATAGGATTGGTAGCCATAAAGTATGCAGCCTTATTAAATAAGACTCCTGTATCGTCAAAAATTAATAAGAGATTTACTGAAAGATGAACGAGAACGAATAGAATTAGTAATAAACCTGTGATACTCATAATCAATTTCCGTCCAATTGAAGAGTAGAAAATATTGTTCATAAATTCAGAATTTTTGTTAGACAAAAATAAATTCTTATTAAAGATTTTCCTATTTTTACGTAATAAAAATGAGTTGTTATGATTAGAAAAATTCAATTTAATAACAAAATTGTTAATTTTAGGGACGAGGGTAAAGGCAATGTTGTTGTCTTATTACATGGTTATCTTGAGACTTTCGATGTTTGGACGGAATTTTCAGAAACATTATCTAAAACATTCCGGGTGATTTCAATCGATTTGCTTGGCCATGGACAAAGCGGAACTTTTGATGTTAATACAATGGACTTAATGTCTGACGCTGTAAATGCTGTTCTTGTACACCAAAATATTGACAAATGCGTTATGTTTGGTCATTCTCTTGGAGGTTATGTAACATTGGCTTTTGCCGATAATTATGCAAACAAACTTCTTGGCTTTTCTCTTTTTCATTCATCCGCTTATAGCGATACAGAAGAAAAAATTAACAATCGACAACGAGAGATTGAGCTTGTCAACAAGGGGAAAAAGCAATTGATTATTAATGCTAACATTCCCCAAATTTTTGCTAATGATAATCAAATAAAATTTAACACTATTATTAAAAAAATTAAAGAAAAAGCACTTCTTACTTCGAATGAAGGGGTTATTGCTACCTTGAAAGGAATGATGCAACGACCGGACAGAACAAATGTGTTGAAAAACACTAAAATTCCTGTTTTATATTTTATTGGTGCTAAAGATAATTTTATACCCGTTAATGTAGCATTGAAACAAGCAGAATTGTCGAATAAAATAAAAGTCGTTGTTTTACAAAATTCAGGACATATGGGTTTTGTTGAAGAAAAAGACAAATCTGTTCGTGAAGTGTCCTGCTTTGTTAATGATTGCTATTAACCTATGTTTTATATCTTATATCGAACTCAGGTTATTAATATTTATTCGTCTTTTGTTAACAGTTGCTCAATTATCTTAGGGAAATATTCATATTCTAATTCATGAATTTTTTGAGCAATTTTTTCGGCAGAATTAATGCCTTCAATATCACATTTTTTTTGAAAAATTATTTGTCCATCATCATAAAAATTATTTACATAATGAATTGTAATGCCTGTTTGTTTGTCTTTATTTTTTAGAACAGCTTCGTGAACTTTTGCTCCATACATACCTTTTCCACCATATTTTGGGAGTAGTGCAGGATGAATATTTATAATTTTATTTTGGAAAGTGTGGATGAATTTTTCCGGAATTAACCATAGAAACCCAGCGAGAACAATTAAGTCAACTTTTGTTTCTAATAAAAAGTTTTCAATATTATTTGTTTCATAAAATTCATGTTTGTTAAAAATAAGATGGGGAATATGGAGTTTTTTTGCACGCTCAAGTACATAAGCATCTTTTTTATTTGATAAAATTACATTTACTTGTATTTGTTCGTAATTTTTAAAATATTTAATAATGTTTTCGGCATTTGTTCCTGAGCCTGAAGCTAAAATGGCAATTCTTTTCATGTGCTTATTTTTTAACAACACAAAATACAAAAAATGAAAGGGAAAAGCGACAAATTTTAAATTTAATTAAAACAATGTGTAGTCATTTTTTTGTTTAACATATTCTTCATCAACAAGAAGGTTAGCCTCTTTCGAAGCTTCAACGGCTAATCTGTCGCACACTTCATTTTCAACATTATCGTTATGTCCTTTTATCCAAATAAATTTTATGTTATGATCGGGATATATTTTTAAGAAGCGTTTCCATAAATCAGGATTTTTTTTCTTTTTAAAATTAGTTTTTTCCCAATTAAAGAGCCATTTTTTTTCAACGGCATCAACAACATATTTTGAATCGGTATATATTGTAACATTTCTGTTTTTGTTTTTTAGTTGTTCGAGAGCTACAATAACAGCCAACAGTTCCATGCGGTTGTTTGTTGTCAATTTATAACCTTGAGACATTTCTTTTCTATGCTTGCCGGCTTTTAAAACAATACCATAGCCTCCCGGCCCGGGATTGCCACGTGCAGCACCATCCGTATAAATTATTATTTCATTGTTCATATATAAAATTTATGTTAACGATGTCGCTAAGATTATGTTGCAGTTTTCTTGCACTATCTTTACATGTGCTAACATGCTCAATCAAAGATGATTAACTTTCAAACACCACCAAAGCAGGCAATTAATTTTAGCGTTTGTTAGCACCTGGCGTAGTGTCCAGAATCTTTTCAATTAAATCAATTAATTCTTTACCGGTTCAAAATAAGGGTTAACTTTCTCCATATCGAAATCAAAAAGGTCTGCATAATCCCCCTTTTGTCTCCAAGTAAATAGTTGAGAGTAAATCTTTCCAAATTTCTTATCAATCTTGCCGGATTTAATAAAATACTCAGAAAAATTACTTTTTGAACCTGTATGTGTTGTAGGATGTAGATCAGAGTCCAATAATAAAGCCGAGACAGCATAAAAAGCAGAATAATATAGTCTATTAACACAAGAATTCCACCTTTCTCTTTCTCTGAGAATCAAAGAATCTTCATAAGTATCTCTGGACCTTTTAAGTCGATAATTTATTAATTTCGTTTTTGAGTCTGTCATTTTAGTTTTATCCCCTCTTTATCTATGTTGAAATGAAGCGGTATTGTGGCAAATTTGGTATTCCAATCCCTTTTAGTATAAATCAAAGGTGATATTACTATACCTTCAGAAAGCTCTAATTCATAATAATTATCCATTATTTTTGTTTCTTGCTTAAATGATATATTAGCTTGGTTTAAAAGAATCAATAAATCCCAATCAGAATATTCATTTGAGTCACCTCTAGCTTGAGAACCATACAAAATAATCTCTGAATCAGGATGTGTTTTATTGGCAACCTGAATAATCTCACCTATTAATTTGTCTTTATTTATCATAATGCAAAGATAATAAATTATCCAATCCTTTGAAAATGACTTCCGAAACGATTAATGTTAACGAAGATATAAAAAAGCGAGCAAATATAAAAGTTTATCTTGTTGTCTGTTTTATTATGTTGTTTTTTAGAATAAAAAAAAATCCCGACTTTCTTTAGTCGGGATTAATATTTAAAAAGCATTTCTTATTTTGTTGCTTCTTCGTATTTTTCAGGAGTTAATAACTCGTCAAGTTCAGAAGCATCATCAACTGAAATTTTAATCAACCAACCGTCACCATAAGGGTCTTTATTAACAACTTCGGGATTTTCTTCAAGTTTAGGGTTGACTTCAAGAACTTCACCTGAAACAGGCATAAAAATGTCAGAAACAGTTTTTACTGCTTCTATTGTCCCCAAAGTTTCTTCTTTGTCAAGATGTTCTCCTTCTGTTTCAATTTCAACGAAAACAATATCACCTAATTCGCTTTGAGCAAAATCGGTAATCCCAATGTAGGCTTCGTTTCCTTCAACACGTATCCATTCGTGGTCTTTTGTGTACTTTAAATTTTCAGGAATATTCATAACGTTAAATGTTTTATTTTTTTTTAATTTTTCATCAAAAGTAAATAATTTTTTTACAAAGATATTTATTTCATTTTAATTATTGCAAATTTTT
>QMPG01000317.1 GCA_003648455.1 Bacteroidota bacterium | reverse complement strand
TTTAAATATTATATCACGCAAAGTTACACCCATTGGAACTTCAACAAGACCTGAGTGTTTTACTTTTCCTGCTAAAGCAAAAACTTTTGTTCCTTTACTTTTTTCAGTTCCATATTTTGCAAATTTTTTAGAACCATTAAGAATAATCCAAGGTACATTTGCAAAAGTTTCTACATTGTTAATATTGGTGGGTTTGTCCCATAATCCGGCTTCGGCAGGAAATGGTGGTCTTTTTCGTGGCATACCGCGTTTGCCTTCAACAGATGCTATTAGAGCTGTTTCTTCACCGCAAACAAATGCTCCGGCACCTTCTTTTATTTGAATATCGAAATTGAAATTTTTAATGCCTAAAATGTTTTTACCGAGATATCCTTTTTCTCTTGCTTGTTTTAGAGCAATGTTTAAACGTTTTATTGCGAGTGGATATTCGGCACGACAATAAATAACACCGTGAGTAGCTTCAATAGCATAAGCTCCTATTGTCATTCCTTCAAGAACAGAATGTGGATCGCCTTCTAATACAGATCTATCCATAAAAGCACCGGGGTCACCTTCGTCGGCATTACAAATAATATATTTTTCATCTGATTTATAATTACTTGCGAATTTCCATTTTAAACCTGTTGGAAATCCTCCGCCACCTCTTCCTCTCAGACCTGAATCCATTATTGTTTTAATAACTTCTTCTGAAGCAATTTTTTCGTCAGCTATCTTTTTTATTGATTGATAACCTTGTCGTGCTTCATAATCATCAATTGATTCCGGATTAATATATCCGCAGTTTCGTAAAACTATTTTAACCTGACTAAGCGAAAATGTTTTGTCTTCTTCTTTAGAAAATTTCAAATCATTTTTTTCTGATGCAGGTTTATATGAAATAAGATAATCATTAACAGGATTGTTATTCTTAATATGATTCTCAATAATATCGTTTGTGATATTTTCGTCGATATTGCCATATAAATAATAACCTGTTTCGTCATATATTTCAAGCAGAGGTTCGTTGTAGCACATACCAACACAACTCGTTTTTTCCAGCTCAATATTTAGCTTGTCTCTTTGTTTAATATCTTTAATTTTATCGTAAACTTTGTTAGCTCCTGCTGCTATACCACAGCTACCAAGACCTACGATTACTTTAATATTTTCCATATTGTTAATATATTACATTATTAGACACAAATTTTCAAACTTTAAACTTTAAACTCTGAACTATTCCTTTTTAGCATTAATTTCTCTTATAATTTTAACAGCTTTGGTATTATCAAGTTTGCCATAGGTTTCTCCGTCAATCATCATAACAGGAGCGAGAGAGCAACAACCGAGGCAGGCAACGGATTCAAGAGTAAATAAGTTATCTTTAGTTGTTTCTCCGTCATTAATTTTAAGCTCTTCTTTTAAAGCATCTGTAATACCATCTGAGTTTTGAACGTGGCAAGCTGTTCCATGACAAACTTTAATAATGTGCTTACCTACGGGATGAAGTCGAAACTGAGCATAAAAAGTTGCAACGCCATACATATCATTTAATTTTAAACCCACTTCATCTGATAATTTCAAAAATGCCTCTCTAGGAAGATATCCATAAGTGGTTTGAACGCCTTGTAACAAAGGAATTAAATTCCCTTTTTTATTTTTATATTTTGAAATTAACGGGTCAATTAATGTTAAATCAATCAGAGCTTTTTCTTCAATTTTTGTTTTAGAAATATTTGTTCTTTTTATTCTCATAATGTTTGAAGTGTTTGAATATAAAATGGCACTAAAATTAAGATTATAAATATAATAATTTATATTCTTATTTAAGAACAATAATTTTATTTTATAAAGATGCTAATATGTAAAATTGTTAATTTGTTTGTAAATCAAAGAGATAGAGTAGGACGAAATTTGCTATAAGAAATTTTTTTTAATAGTGGTTATTAGTTTTTATATCGAACTCAGGTTAATAGAAAAGATTAGCAGGAAATTAACCAGCTTTATTTATACAAAAACGAAGTGAATTGTATGAATGTGTGATAGATAGTGGGGTGCAAGGCGGGAACCGAACCGCCAGCTGGTGGTGAGCTCACGCAAGTAAAACTCGCATTAGAAGTCCCCAATTTGGGGGCTATTAAAAACACCAAATTTGTTGGGAATTCTTAAGCATAGAAAAATTGTAATTTTTTTGGGTTAAATCCCCTGTGAGATAATAAAATAAATGAGAAAATTATAATGTTTTCGTGTTCTTATATGGGTAATTATCTAATGAATTAAGAAAATCAAGATATTTGAGTTTATGTTTTCCAAAGGCTTCAACATTATCACCAATTATTTTATAAGTGCTTTTTTCTCCTGCAATTTGTGAGAATAAGACATTAAAGGTTTTATTTTTATCAACCATTAATATTTTGACAAGTTTTTTTTCACCTCCTGTTGAAAGACTTTTGTGACAAATGGGACAGAAAAATTCAAGATTTTCCCCTTCTTCATAATTATAATCGGGATGCTTGACAACTTTATAATTGCCTAACTCCGGATGTAGTAAAAGTAAACCTACATCATGATTTTTATTGCGAGTTGAAAATATTACATATTCACCAACATTTAAAACCCCCTTACACTTTGGACATAAATAGTTTGTTTTCATAATGATATTTCCTTTCTTTTTATTATCTAACACTTACAATAATATGTTATTAAATTTAAGGAAAAAAATAATAAAAAACAAGTTCTAAATAATTTTTTATTTGAATGATTGTTTACAGGTTTAAATGTCGGTTGATTAGATGTTCAACGTTACTTATTTCTACAAATGTAGCACCTTGGCTACGCCCAAAATTACCGGCAAGAACAACTATTAAGCTGTCTTTTGTTAAGCATTTGTTATCAATCAATTTAGATAAAGCATGTTGCAAGAAGTCATCGGCTGTATTTCGAGGTTCCATATAATAAGCATAAACGCCATACGAGAGAGCAAGTTCACGCACGGTTTTTTTACTGTAACATAAGGCATAAATTGGTTTATTGCCTCTAAATCCTGCAAGATTTCTAATTGTGCGACCTGAAAAAGTGTCGGCAACTATAGCTTCAGATGATAGTCTAATTGAAGCTTTAACAGCAGATTTTGCTAAATAAGCTGATACTTCAGTACTAAGATTTTTAGTTTGAGTTTCTTTAAAGGGAACATTATTATTTTCAATTTCAACAGCAATTTTTTTCATGGTTTGAACAGATTCAAGCGGGTATTTCCCATAAGCAGTTTCTCCACTAAGCATTATGGCATCTGTTCCGTCATAAATTGCATTGGCAACATCACTAACTTCGGCACGCGTAGGGCGAGGGTTTTTAATCATTGTATGAAGCATTTGCGTAGCTGTGATAACTTGTTTACGCTTGTCAATACATTTATTAATTATTAGTTTTTGAATTATCGGAATTCTTTCACGAGGAATTTCAATGGCAAGGTCACCTCTTGCTATCATTATTCCTGCCGAATGGTCAATTATTTCATCAATATTATCAACACCTTCCTGATTCTCAATTTTTGAAATTATTTTGATGTCTGCATTTTTTGCTTTTAAGATATCTTTTATTGCCAATATATCTTCTTTTCGACGAACAAAAGAGTGTGCAATAAAATCAATATCGTTCTCAATAGCAAAGTTGATATAACCTTTATCTTTTTCGCTTAAAGACGGCAGTTTGATATGAACAGACGGAATGTTTACACTTTTTCTACCTTGAATAACTCCATCATTTTGAACTTCGCAAAGTAATTTGTCATTATCTTTTTCAATAACAGATAATTCAACTTCTCCGTCGTCAATTAGTATATTGCATCCAACAGGAACATCATTAACAAAATTGCTGTATGAAACGCAAATTAATTCTTTATTGGTATTTGTATCAGGATCGCCTTTAATAAATATTTTATCGCCGTTTTTAACGGGAATATCAACATCTGCTTTTGTTGTTCTTATCTCAGGACCTTTAGTGTCGAGAAGCAAGGCAATTTTATCAGATACTTTTTTTACATTGTTGATAACCTTAAGAGTATCGTCGTAGTTTTGGTGGGCAGTGTTTAATCTTACAACATTCATACCTGCGTCGTAAAGTTTTTTAAGGAAGTCAACATCACAATTTTTATCTGAAATTGTAGCTACTATTTTTGTGAGTTTTTTGTTCATAATTATTCTTTATAAAATTTTCACAAAAGTACTCAATTAATATTTTAGATAGTAATAATCACTTCTAAATTTGGTGTATTATTACTAATAATTTTTTAACAATAGTTGAGACCACTCCGAAAAGTGTTTTTCGTCATTGCGATCCGCCAGCTGGCGGAGAAGCAATCTCAACATGCTGAATTAACCCGAAAAATTCATAATTTTTCTACGCTTAAGAATTACCAACAAATTTGGGGTTTTTTAAACCCCAAATTTGGGTACTTCTAATGCGGGGTTTCCCGCTTTACTTTCCACTATCCATCGCTAATTCATGCAATTCACTTCGTTTTTGCATGAATAAAGCGGGTTAAAAAGCTATAGATTGC
>QMPG01000316.1 GCA_003648455.1 Bacteroidota bacterium | reverse complement strand
TTTTAAATAAAAAACTACCGCCAACAACAAATATACGGCATTTGGCAGATAGTACTAAATATGAAGATATTAGCAATAAATAATATTAGGAGTAAATTGAAAATGATGCGTTTCAAAATGCCAAACGCCGCATATTCAAACCGTTACCCACAAGCAAAAAAAAACGAAACCAGAATGACAAATTTGCTACAAGAAAATAAGGAAATAGAGAGCCACCGCACAAATTGCACATTTGGTTTTTTGCCGACACAAAAAAAGCCGACACGAAAAAACCAAAAGAGCAATTTTATTTCCAACGCTCAAAGATTGAATGTATCTTTGAAATTTAATAATTGAAGGAATTTAATAGATGATAAATAAAGATAATTTTAAGGCACTTTTAAGACATTTAAAGTTTAAAGAAAAGGGCGATATTTTCAATAAAGACTTTGAAGAAAGCGGAGTATATCTAAAAGTTGATTTTAAAAAAGAAAAATTAGATTACCCAGAATTAGTTGGTCTTAAAATTAACGAAAGACAAACTTGTAATTTTGCATCAGCAGAAAATGTAGTTGTTTTTGAATGTGTTTATCAACTTTTGAATAAAGGCTATAAACCAAAACATATTGAACTCGAACCAAAATGGAAACTTGGACACGGTGCAAGTGGCGGACGTGCAGATATTTTAGTAAAAAATCAAAAAGACAAACCCCTTTTAATAATTGAGTGCAAAACCTACGGCAAAGAATTTAATAAAGCGTGGAAAGACACCCAAGAAGATGGCGGACAACTTTTTTCTTATGCTCAACAAATTTCTGAGACCGATTTTCTTTGTTTGTATGCAAGTGAATTTGATGAGAAGAATAGCCAAATACTCACGGAGCAACGAATAATATCTCACAAAGACAACGAAAAAATATTAGAACAAGGTGATGAACTAAAATCTTTCAAAAAAGCAAGCAACGTAAAAAAACGTTTCGATGTTTGGAAAGAAACTTACCAACTTGAATATACAGAAACAGGAATTTTTGAAAGCAATATCAGAAAATATGAAATTGGAAAAAGCAATTATACACTTGATATTGATACTCGCCCTGTAAGAAATGAAGATAAAGACGGAAAATATCATCGTTTCCGTACAATTTTAAGACAACACAATATTGCACGAAAAGAAACAGCCTTTGAAGTATTGGTAAATCTGTTTTTAGCAAAAATAGTTGACGAAGAAGAAAACAAAACAAATCTTGAATTTTATTGGAAAGGTGTTGCTTATGATAATTACTACGATTTTATAGACCGTTTACAAAAACTCTATCAAATTGGAATGCGTAAATTTCTGAAAGATGAAGTAATGTATATCAGTAACGACCAAATTGATAGTGCTTTTTGGACAGTTAAGAACAAACGAAACGCCACAAAAAAACAAATTCAAAAATATTTCAGAGACCTTAAATTTTTCTCAAACAACGCCTTTTCATTAATAAATGTACACAACGAAAGACTTTTTAACCGAAACACAAAAGTACTTGTTGAACTTGTACAAATGTGGCAAGGTCTAAGACTTAAAACCAAAGAACAAAATCAGTTTTTGGGTGATATGTTTGAGTATTTTCTCGACAACTCAATAAAACAATCGGAAGGACAATTTTTTACACCAATGCCAATAACTAAGTTTATTGTAGCATCATTGCCTTTGGAAGACAAAATACAAAAAGCATCAGAACCACTAAGAACAATTGATTACGCTTGTGGTTCGGGACATTTTCTTACTGAATATGCACATCAAATAAAACCATTGGTTGAAAAGTATAAGGAAACGGAAGTCAGCAAATATTACGAAAATATTATAGGAATTGAAAAAGAAGACCGACTTGCAAAAATTGCAAAAGTATCGGCTTATATGTACGGGCAAGACCAAATAAATATTTTAGAAAAAGACGCTTTAAGTAGTATTGAAGAAGTGAAAAATGAAAGTTTTGATATTCTTGTGGCTAACCCTCCTTTTGCGGTTGAAGGTTTTTTACTCAACTTAGACGATAAACAAAAACAACTTTATAAACTTATAGAAACCACCGAACTAAATTCTAATACAAATAACATACAATGTTTTTTCATTGAGCGTGCCAAACAAATTATGAAACCAAGTGGTGTAGTAGGTGTTATTGTACCTTCATCAATACTTTCAAATTCTGATGCTACACATATTGGAACTCGTGAAATTATATTGAAGTATTTTGATATTGTTTCAATTGTAGAACTTGGTAGCGGAACTTTTGGAAAAACAGGCACAAATACGGTTGTACTCTATCTAAAACGTAAATCTCAAAAACCTGAACCTGCCGAGCATTACGCAAATCGTGTTGAAGATTATTTTGAAGGTATAAAAGAAGATGATAAAAGCACATCGGAATATCAAGATTTGTACTTAATTAAGAAGTATTGTGAGCATACAGAAATACCTTTTGAAGAATATAAAAAACTATTTGGAATAACAGCCGACACAATGGCAAATTTAGACGAACTGTTTAAGAATGAAATGTTTGCTGATTACAAAAACGACTTTGAAAACTCAACCGAGATAATAAATTACAAAAAAAAGAAAGTTTATAAAGATAAAACCACAGAAGAAAAAGAACTTGAATTAAGTAAACGGCTAATAAAATATATCTACAAAGTAGAAAAAAATAAACTATTCTATTTTATGCTTGCCTTTGAAAACAAACAGAAAGTACTGATTGTGAAAAGCCCAAGCAATAACAAAGAGCAGAAAAAGTTTTTAGGTTATGAATGGAGTGGTGCAAAAGGTAGCGAAGGAATAAAATACACAGGCGGAAATAACTTAAATGATATTATTACACCTCTTTTTAATCCAACAAACGTAAATGATAAAAGCAAAATAAACTATCTGATACAACAAAATTTTTTAGGTGCAAAGCCAAACGATTTAACAGAATTTGAAAAGCACAAAGACCTAATAACTTATGTTAATGTTACTGATATTTTAGATTTTAGCCGTAAAGATTTCAATAAGGAATTTTCGTTAAGTCCGAAGAAAAATATTACTATTGATACTAAGTGGGAATTGGTAAAGTTGGAAAGTATTATGACAATTATTAGGGGGGCTTCACCGAGACCAATCAGCGACTTTGTTACAAGCGATAAAAATAGTGTGAATTGGATTAAAATTGGTGATGTAGAAGCAGGTTCTAAATACATTACAAAAACAGAAGAGAAAATAACAAAAGAAGGTGCATTAAAATCAAGAGAAGTTAAATCTGGTGATTTTATACTTTCCAATTCAATGAGTTTTGGTAGACCGTATATTTTAAAAATAAATGGTTGCGTTCACGATGGTTGGTTAATTCTGACAGATTTTAATAAAGAATTAAAGAAAGACTATTTATACGAAATACTATCGTCCGATACAACACAACAACAATTCACGGAAAATGCTGGAGGTGGAGTTGTTGAAAATTTAAACATTGACCGTGTTAAGCCTGTAAAAATTCCTCTACCACCAAAAACAGTACAAGTGCAAATTGTAAAAGAATGTGAAATCATAGACAAGGCAAGTGAAAAAGCACAGCAGAGTATTGATAAAACAAAGGCAGATATTGAAAAAGAATTTAAAGAAATACTATCAAAAGCGAATAAAATATTCAGATTAAATAACTCAGAAATATTTGAAGTTTCTATCGGTAAAAGAGTTGTTGCAAAAGAAATTGAAGATACAGAAATAGGAATACCTGTTTATAGTGCAAATGTTTTTGAACCTTTTGGTTTTATAAATAAAGAACTTTTAAAAGATTTTGACAAACCAACGGTATTATGGGGAATTGATGGTGATTGGATTGTAAATTACATTGAAAAAGAAAATCCATTTTATCCAACAGACCATTGCGGTGTTTTAAGAGTGAAAGGAAAAGAAATACACCCTCGTTATCTAACTTTTGTACTAGATAAAGCAGGACAAGAAGTTCGTTTTTCTCGAAATCACAGAGCATCAATTGACAGAATTAAAGGTTTAAGTATTAAAGCACCATCATTTGCAATTCAAAAACAATTTACTGAAAAAGTAGAAAAATTAGAAAAGAAAATAAGTGAAGCGAAATTAATTATAGAAAGTGCAACGGAAAAGAAACAGAAAGTAATGGATAAGTATTTGAAATAGCCAACGCAAAAGCCATACACATTTGCAATTCGCACGAGCCAACGCTTGACCAAAAATTGCAAAAGAGTATGTCTTGCCAACGCACAGAAAGAAATGAAGATTGTAGCAAATTTGAAAGATAAAATGATTGAAAATAAGAAATGCCAGTGGGTAACAAAGGCTATACGTAATTTGGGTAACGTGCTAATATTGAAGTTTATAGCATTAAATAAAATTAGTTGTAAATTGAAAATTAATCGTTTCAAAATCCCAAACTACGCATAGCCAAACCGTTGGCAATTATAGAAAAGCAACAAAATTCCGTTCTTTGAAATAAAGGTTCTACTAAACGATTAAAATACATCACGAAAGCGTTGCATACCTGAGTTTGGGCGCTTGCTCATTAGTCC
>QMPG01000315.1 GCA_003648455.1 Bacteroidota bacterium | reverse complement strand
TAAAATCTGCTGTTCTTTTAAATTTTTCTAACATAATAAATGATATTTTTCATTAAAAAATAATTTACTAAAGTAACGTTTTTTTTGATGAAATTGTATTTATAAATTAATATTTTTTGCTTTAAATTGGTGAAAGGAATAATTATACAATACACATGTTGGTTTTAAAAATATAATTTACTCAAGAATATCAAAAGCTGCTTTCAGATATAAATATGCATCAACGGGAGTATGGTTTTTCTTACGTTTATCTCTTTTATGACCAAGACGTACAACAACTGCATTTTTTTCAGGTATAACAAAAATATATTGCCCTAAAATACCACGAGCATAAGGTATATTATAATTTTTATATTTCATTATCCACCACTGAAAGCCATAAAAATCAACAGGTTTCCCATTTTTATCTGATAAATAGGTTGCGGGTTTGGTAGCTTGTTTAATATAATTTTCAGATATAACGCGTGTTGAATCCCATCTGCCATTATTTAATATTAATTGACCAAACCGTGCAAAATCTCTTGCATTCGAGTTAAAGCAACAATATGCTTTTTCAATTCCGTCTTTGTGGTCGAGCGACCATAAAGCATCATTTTTGGCTCCAATTTTTTGCCATATTTTTTCCGATGCATATTCTGAAACAGTTTTTCCTGTTGCTTTATTCAATATAATACCAAGCAATTGGGGATTGCAACTCAAATATTTGAATTTTTTACCGGATTGTTCAGTAACCTTTAAGTTGTTGATTTGTTTCCATAAATCAGTACCATAATATGCTTTGGTAGTTGTCGAAAATAAACTGCCGTAATTTTCGTCCCAGTTTAAGCCTGAGCTCATTGTTAATAAATCGACAATACGCAAATTTTTGTTTTCGGGATTTTTCGAAAATTCAGGTAAAATGTCAACTACTTTTTGGTTCAAGCTGTCAATTTTACCTTCGTCTATTGCAATACCAATAAGTAAACTCACAATACTTTTTGCTGCTGAAAATGAATTACTTAACGAATTTTGGTTAAAATCATCCCAGTATCTTTCGTAACGAATTTTTTTATCCTGAATTACTAAAAAAGCAATAGGTTTATATTTTTCAATTTTTTTTAATGTAGAATCGTTAAGCTTTATTTTGTTATAATTTTTCGACAATTCCCACGGGATATAATTCCCTGCTTTAACGGTTCTGTTCTCGAAAATTTTATAATCTTCAATTCCTACTTTTTGATATATTATCGCTCTTTGAATATATTTAGGTAATGAGAAATAAAATGCTAATATTACAATGCTAATACTGCCAATTATAAAATGTCTGTTCTTTTTCATTGTATTTTTTGTTAAACAAAGATGAATATAAAATAAAAACAAATATACAATTTCTTTTGAAATCGGTATTTAGAACTTAGCTCGCTAATTTTTTTATCAACAACAATTATAAAATATCAAAAAAAATATTTTCCTTTGTTTATTAAATTTGCGATAAATTTTTACTAAAAAGCAATAAAATAAATTGTATGTTTTTGAAGTTATTAGTATATTACAAATAGTTAAAAAGATTGTTCTACATAAATAGACAGAATGTTAAAACAGAAATTACAACAGAAATTACTACAAAAATTATCTCCTCAACAAATACAGATGATTAAATTGTTGGAAGTGCCAACAATGCAATTAGAACAACGCATAAAAAAAGAAATTGAAGAAAATCCGGCTCTCGAAGAAGGAAAAGATATAGATGATTTTCAGGAAAATGATAATAATGAAGATAATATTGAAAGTGAAAATGAACAAGATGAATTTACCCTTGACGATTATTTAAATGATGAAGATATTCCTTCATATAAACTCTCGGTAAGTAATTACTCAAAGAATGATGAAAAAAAAGAAATTCCTTTTTCTGCGGGTTTTTCTTTTCATGAGTATTTGCATAAACAGGTAAGTGTCCTTTTTTTAACAGAAGAACAATCACAATTAGCCGAATATGTAATTGGAAATATTGACGAGGATGGATATCTGCATAGAGAAGTTGCAGCTATTGTTGATGATTTAGCTTTTTCGCAAAACATATTTGTTACTCATGAGGAACTGAAAGAAATTATTAAAATAATTCAAACTCTTGAGCCACCGGGAGTTGCTGCAAAAGACCTTAGAGAGTGTTTGTTATTACAGATTAAGAGGAAAAATACAGATGTTCCAGAAATTTATAATGCCAAAAGAATTCTTGAATTCACTTTTGATGAATTTATAAAGAAGCATTATGATAAAATAATTTCTAAATTAGATATCTCAGAAGATGATTTGAAAAAAGCAATTGACGAGATCTTAAAATTAAATCCCAAACCGGGAAGTTCTTTTTCAGAGCAGGAAATGAAATCTTTTCAGACAATAATTCCTGATTTTATAATAGAAAATGTTGACGGGCATTTAACTCTTTCTTTAAATTCACAAAACATGCCCGAGTTGCATGTTAGCGAAGGTTATAAAAATATGCTTGTTGATTATAGCAAGTCAAAGCCCACAAAACAACAAAAAGATGCTTTGGCTTTTGTAAAACAAAAACTCGATTCTGCAAAATGGTTTATCGATGCAATCAAACAACGGCAAAATACCTTGTTGAGCACAATGAATGCAATTATTGAGTATCAGTACGATTATTTTCTTACTAACGATGAGCACGATTTAAAACCAATGATACTTAAAGATATTGCCGAAAAAACCAATTTAGACATATCAACAATTTCTCGTGTTGTGAACAGTAAATATGTTCAAACAGAATTTGGAATATTCTCACTAAAATCATTTTTTTCCGAAAGCATGCAAACAACTGATGGTGAAGAAGTTTCGTCACGCGAAATAAAACAAATTTTACAAGAATGTGTTGACAATGAAGATAAAAAGAAACCTTTGACCGATGAGAAATTAACAGCTATTCTTCAAGAAAAAGGATATAAAATAGCACGTCGAACTGTTGCAAAATACCGCGAACAATTAAACATACCTGTAGGACGATTACGAAAAGAACTTTAAAAATTTCGGCTTAATTTTTGCAAGAACATCGAAACGACTGATTATTCTCAAAACCTACTGACAAATTAACAAATATATTGGTTGATTTTTGAAATCAGTCGTTAGATAACAGTAATAATGTAAAACTTAAAATTTATAATATTATGATTGGAAGAACATCAAATCCCGCATTAAACAAAAACACTTTTGAAAAATTTACATATGCAAATGAGCAAGCCAATGCAATGACGTTTACAGGTGCAATAAACAAAACCGGAATTATGCTATTGTTGGTAGTACTCGGAGCAATGTACACATGGAAGTTGTTTTTCAATTCATACAATATTGAATCAGGCACTTCTGCAGTAATGACATGGGTTGCCGTTGGCGGTATCGGCGGATTTATTTTATCGTTAATAACAATTTTTAATCAAAAAAACTCATCAATATTTGCACCCATTTATGCTGTTTTAGAAGGTCTTTTCCTTGGCGGGATATCTGCCATTTTTGAAGCAAGTTATCCGGGTATTGTGCTACGTGCTGTTGCTCTCACTTTTTCCGTTCTTTTCACAATGTTGTTTCTTTACAGAACAAAAATGATAAAACCCACAGAACGTTTTAAAGCGGGTGTTATTTCAGCAACAGGAGGCATTGTAATAATGTACTTTTTGTCATTCATATTTAGTATTTTTGGTGCAAATATGTCATTTCTGTATGGCAACAGTCTTTTGAGTATCGGAATAAGCATTTTTGTTGTTGTTATTGCTGCACTTAATTTAGTCTTAGATTTCGATTTTATTGAGCAAGGTGTTCAGTACAAAGTTCCAAAATATATGGAATGGTACTCTGCTTTTGGAATTACAGTTACTTTAGTTTGGCTTTATATTGAAATACTAAACCTGCTTTTAAAACTCTCGAGCAGATCAAGGTAATAATTAGAAAAAAATTTGTAATCATCAAACAAAAAATTAATTTTACAGTCTTTAATAGAGTTGAAGGTTGAACTTAAAGTTGAGACTACTCCGAAAACTAAAGTTGTTAATTTATAGCCGCTTAGCGGCTTTTCGGAGTGAATTCAAAGTTGTAAGGTTGAACTTTATCTAAAATTTGTAATTTACATAAGTTTATAATTTACTACTCAAAATGATTGTATTGTAAATAATTAAGTATCAACTAAATATAAAAAATGTATGAAAATATTTGAAGTTGTTGATAAAAAGACACGAAAAGAATTTTTAAAAGTTGCTCCACTTATATACAAAAACGACCCGAATTGGGTTCAACCATTGGATGTTCAAATTGAAGAAATTTTTGACCCAAAAACAAATGTTTTTTTTCAAAACGGAGAAGCTACTCGTTTTATTTTAAAAGACGATGATGGAAAACTTATTGGACGAATAGCAGCTTTTATTAATCGCGATAAAGCTTTTGGGTTTGAACAACCAACAGGAGGTTGTGGCTTTTTTGAATGTATAAATGATAAAAACGCAGCTTTTTTACTTTTTGATACAGCTAAAGAATGGCTCGAAAAAAGAGAGATGAAAGCCATGGACGG
>QMPG01000314.1 GCA_003648455.1 Bacteroidota bacterium | reverse complement strand
CATATTTTTGTTTAATCTCTTTTGTTTTTTCAGCAATAAGCTTATATGCTTCATCCCAAGTAGCCTCTTCAAATTTACCGTTTCTTTTAATTAACGGAGTTTTTAATCTGTCAGGATGGTTAACAAATTCATAACCAAATTTTCCTTTTACACAAAGCAATCCGTTATTTACTCCACCTTGAACAGGCTCAACACCAACAACTTTATTGTCTTTTGTAAGAAGTTCCATTTGGCAACCTACTCCACAGTATGTACATGTGGTTTTTGTTCTTTCAACTTCCCAAGTTCTATATTTCTCTTTAGTTTTAGGAGTAAGAGCTCCAGTTGGACAAACAGAAACGCAGTTTCCGCAAGAAACACAGTTTGATGTTTCAATATCATAATCGAAAGCTGCAGAAACGTGAGTATCAAAACCTCGACCACTGAAGTTAATTGCTGATGTTCCTTGAAAATATCGACAAACATTAACACATTTTCTACAGAGAATACATTTATTCATATCTCTGATAAAAAATTGATTGCTGTCATCAATAGCTAAATCTGTTTTTTCTCCAACAAAAGAAGTTTCTTTTAAGTCAAACTCATAGCATAAATCTTGAAGTTTGCAGTCACCTGCTTTGTCACAAGTTAAACAATCAAGAGGATGGTTTGAAAGCAAAAGGTCAAGTACTGTTTTTCTTGCATTATGAACTTTTTCGTTATTTGTGATAACTTCAATATCAGGTGCTACTTTAGTAACGCATGAAGGGGCAAGATTTCGACGTCCTTTAATTTCAACAACACACATTCGACATGAACCGGGTTGATCGAAAATTTTCTTTCCATTCATATCTTCAAGATAACAAAGAGTAGGTATCTTAATATTATTTTGACGGGCTGCTTCTAAAACAGTTGTACCCTTTTCAACTTCAACAATTTTTCCGTCTATTTTAAATTTTATTAGTTCCATTATATTTTATCCTCTTTAATTATTTTCTACTAATAGCACCAAATTTACATTTTTCCATACATGCACCACATTGGATACATTTACTAAGATCAATACTGTGTGCCTGTTTAACTGTTCCTGATATTGCACCTGCAGGACAAGCTCGTGCACAAGCTGTACAACCAACGCATTTTTCAGGATCAATTATGTAATGCAGTAATGCTCTACATTCTGCAGCAGGACATCGTTTTTCTTCAACGTGAGCTACATATTCATCCCAAAAATTATCTAGTGTTGAAAGTACAGGGTTTGGAGATGTTTGACCTAAACCACACAATGATGTATCTTTAATTACATTACTTAGATTCTTTAATTTATAAAGGTCGTCCATTGTTCCTTCTCCTTTGGTTATTTTTGTAAGTATTTCCAAAAGACGTTTGTTTCCAATTCTACAAGGGACACATTTACCGCAAGACTCTTCACAAGTAAATTCAAGATAAAATTTAGCAACAGAAACCATGCAATTATCTTCGTCCATAACAATCATACCACCGGAACCCATCATTGAGCCTGCTGCAATTAAGTTGTCATAGTCAATAGGTGTATCAAGGAAAGAAGATGTTAAACAACCTCCTGACGGACCACCTGTTTGTACAGCCTTAAATTGTTTGTTGTCTTTTATTCCTCCGCCAATTTCAAATATTACTTCACGCAATGTTGTTCCCATAGGTACTTCAATAAGACCTACGTTATTAACTTTCCCTGCAAGAGCAAAAACTTTTGTCCCTTTACTCTTTTCAGTACCAATTTTATTAAACCAGTTTGCTCCTTTATTAAGTATTACAGGAATGTTTGCAAAAGTTTCAACATTATTAACATTACTTGGTTTTCCTTTATATCCTGATTCTGCAGGGAAAGGAGGTTTCACTGTTGGTTCTCCTCTTTCGCCCTCCATTGAATGGATAAGAGCTGTTTCTTCACCACATACAAATGCGCCGGCACCGTATTTCAATTCAATATCAAAATCAAAATCAGAACCGAATAATTTTTCTCCCAGAAGACCATATTCTCTTGCTTGATTGATAGCAATTTTCAATCTTTCAATTGCTAATGGATATTCAGCTCGAATATAAATAACACCTTTTGTTGCTCCAATACAATAACCACAAATTGCCATTGCTTCGAGTACAGTATGAGGGTCACCTTCTAATATTGATCTATCCATAAAAGCTCCGGGGTCGCCTTCATCAGCATTACAAACTACATATTTTTGATCTGCTTTATTTTTGCTGGCAAATTCCCATTTTAAACCTGTAGGAAAACCACCACCACCACGACCTCTAAGACCTGATAATTTTATTTCATCAATAACTTCCTGAGGTGTTTTTTCTGTTAAGCATGATCCTAAAGCAACATAACCGTCTCTTGCAATATATTCATCAATTATTTCAGGATTGATAAACCCGCAATTACGAAGTGCAATTCTAATTTGTTTTCTATAAAAACCCATATGTTTAGAATCACTTATATGCTCTTTTGTTTCAGGGTCTTCATATAGTAAACGGGTAACTCTTCTACCTTTAATAACATGCTCTTCAATAATTTCTTTAACATCTTCAGGTTTTACCTGAGTATAAAATGTGTTATCAGGCATAATTTTTACTATTGGACCTTTTTCACAAAAGCCAAAGCATCCGGTTGTTACAACGCTTACTTGTCCTTCTAATCCGTTTTTTTCTATTTCTTGCTTAAAATTGTCAATTATTGTCTCACCGTTTGATGCTCGACAACCTGTTCCTCCACAAACAAGAATATTAATTTTATTTTTCACCATTATCTTTTAGTCTTTAATATTAGTCAATAGTCTCATAATTAACCGGCAAAACACCTTCAACAATTTCACCTTTTTTAATATATTTCTCAATTATTTCAGTTGCTCTATTATTATCAACATAACCAAAAACTATTGGTTCACTATCGGGTAATGTTACCTCAATTGTTGGTTCAGCATAACAATATCCCATACAGCCGGTTTGAGTTACTACAGAATTTATTGATTGTTTATCTAACTCATCAATCATAAAATCCATAATCTCTTTGGCTCCGGAAGCAATACCACAAGTTGCCATTGCAACTTTAATTTGAACGAGTTTTTCAGGACTATCTCCTTTTTCTCTCAAATCGATTTTAGACTGCAAATCTGTTTTAAGATTTTTTAAATCAGCCAATGATTTTATTTTTCCCATATCTAACAAATATAATTTATTTTAACTTATAATTTAATACTTTGCAAATTTTCGTTTATCATTTCTTTTATAAAACTTATTACTTTTGGTTCTGTAACAGACACATCTTCTAATATATTTTTTATTTCTTTTGAGTTAAAAAAAAATTCGCCATTGTCAGTTTTATGTTTATAAAGAAACTCTATTTTAGGATTTGATGCTACCAATAAAGTAACAACTCCTGCTATATCGCCCAATACAGGTCTGTCAATATTATTGTATTCAAACATAGTTCTTACAACTGTTCCTCTTCCTAATTTTGAATAAATTTTAAGAAAACCACCTGCTCTTTCAGCATTTTGTTTAAAAAGAGATAATCCTAACCCAACATCTCTTGTTTTTCGTGATGTAAAATAAGGATCTAAAATTTGATTTAACTTTTCTTTCTCAACTCCTGTTCCATTATCTTTAATTGTAATAAGGAACTTGTTTTCTTTCAAATGTTCACATATTTCTAATTCAATCAAATTTGCTTTGGCTCTTATTGAATTTTGAATAATATCTAAAATATGTAGCGATAAATTTTTCATTCTTAATAGTTATTCAATAATTGTTTTTCTACCATTAATATTTGCCAAAGCTTGCTTTATTTCGTTAAAGCTTATTTCATTCATTTTTAATATTGTTGAAACATCTCCAATATTGTTAATGTAATGAGCATCAGAACTTTGTATAAAAGAGTATTGTTTTAAATAATCATTCTTGTCTAAAAAGTTCTTTTTTGTCGTATGTTTCGAAAGTTCTATAGCATCAATATTAAGGTCTTTTGGTAAAAACCCCAGCTGACTAATTATGCTGTTTTTTAATTTATCAATGTGTGCCGGAATAAACAATCCTCCTAAACTATGAACTTTTTCTTCAATTTGATTAATATTCTGACTAATTGCAGATATTAACAAAGGATCTATTTGCTCAACAATATTTTCATCTTCATCAACAACAACCTGATATCCAAACAAATCTACATTGTTTTTTATATCAGGTAAATTTTGATCAAGATATTTTTGAAATTTTGATAATTCATCATCATTTTCAAAGAACGCTAAACAATGGACTTCTTCTTTTGTGGTTATTTCAACACCTTGCAGAACGAAAATTCCATTTTTATCTCCTATTTTTTTCATAACAGAACATTGTTTTGTGCTGTTATGATCTGTAATTCCAATTATATCTAATTTTCTTTCTTTTGCTCTTCTAATAATATTTTTAGGGCTCATTCCCAAATCACCGCAGGGTGATAAAACTGTGTGTATATGAAAATCTGCCCTGAATGTTTTCATAAATCAATTTTCACAAATTAACTTTTGAATTATTATTTAGTAATTCGTATATTTTTGCTGAT
>QMPG01000313.1 GCA_003648455.1 Bacteroidota bacterium | reverse complement strand
CCTTTGATAAATTCACCTGTTTCCAAATCAATATCTGACCATTTGGCAATAAATGAAAAACGATAATCCGTTTGATTTTTAGAATAGAAAAACACCAAAGCACCATGGGTAATATTTTGGTCGATATGTTTGGCAGCAATATCTCTTAATCCTTTGCGGTTTTGGTCAATTCTAATACTGTCGTCAACTTCTACTTCAAAAATGGCAAGCGATTTATTGTCATCAAGTTTAATGGCACCAATTTGTTTTCCTGCTTTTACTTTATCTTCTTCAAAGAATGGATTTGAAGGTGTAGAGAAATAGTCAATTTTACCAAATAGCAAATTCAATATTGATTTCCAATTTTCCTTAAAATTGTAATCTTTCCGCAATATATGTTTTAGGTCTTTTTCTTTCATTATTTCAACTTCTTAAGCCTGTCATTATGTTTAAGCAACGATTTCATTTGGGTTATTGCCAATTGGTTAAGTTGCTGCAATCTTTCTGATTGCGAAATATCCTGTTGTATTAGCATTGCATTGATGCTTTCCATATTCGATAAAACTACTAATTGTTCAATGCTTGCAAAATCTCTAATATTTCCTTTTTCGTTTGGGTTTTGGACACGCCATTGTTTGGCAGTTTTGCCAAATAAAGCAAGGTTCAATACATCAGCCTCGTTGGCGTAAATAAATGAAATTTGTTTTTTGTTGAGTTTTTCTGGAATTAGATTTTCCTTTATTGCATCGGTGTGAATATGATAATTAACCTTTGCAAGTGTTCGTTGAAAATTCCATTCGAGTTTTAGGCGGTCATTTTCATCTTCTTTAAGTCGTTGGTATTCTTTAACAAGAAGTAATTGAAACTTTGGGCTAATCCACATTCCAAAATGAAAGGCAATATCCTTATGGGCATAAGTTCCCCCATATCTTCCTGCTTTTGCAGTTAGACCAACGGCATTAGTGGCCTCAATCCACTGTTTAACAGATAAAACGAAGTTATTGCTACCTGCTGAATTTTTAATTGTACCGAATTCGGTATAATTAAAATCGGGATTATATAATGCTTCCCATTCACCAAGATATTCAATAGTACTTTTTAAACTTAGCCATTTAATGATTACAACTTCTTGAAGTTGGCTTCTTGCCATATCGGTAAGAGAAATATAATCTGTTTCCTTTTGGGCAATGATTGTTATCTCTTTCCCTTGGATATTTATCTTTTTATTTTTTGCCATTTTAAGTATAACTTTCAGTTATTATAATTTCAGGATTCAATACTTTTGAAGCAATAATTTTTATTGGTTCTGTTTCGTCTATTTTCTCGTTTACCAATGGATAACTTTTCAATATTGAAATTATTCTTTCCAGTATAATTACAGGGTTTAGCGGACTTTTGCCAACTGCTTTTTTAAGTTTATTAATATCACGTTGCAGATTTTGAAATCTTCCTTTCCGTATGGCATCTTTTGCCGTAATTATCAATTCTCTTTCGGCATCGTTTGTAAAAGGCAGGTTAATCATTGCATCTAAATACGAAATTGCACGTTTTTCATTTGGGCCTTGTGTTACATCAACTTTTTTATCTTTTGCTTTTTCTTCATCCAGTTTTTCCGAAAACAATTTAATTGCTGTTTTTACTTGTTCGTGGTGCTTTGAATGTAGAGGAATTCCTTTTTCATTTGCTTCTGCTTCAAATTTCTTTATTGTTTCAAGAAAGGTTAATTCTTCAATTTCATCTTTTGAATTCACATAAATAAAGGCATCTCGTTTGGCATCCTTAACAAAACTGATAGTGCTATTATTTAAGTCTCCGTTTTTTCTTCCAACTCTTGCCCGCAAAGGCATATTTTTTATTTGTTTAAAGAATGCAGGGTCTTTTTCTTTAATATCCCTAATCATCATCAAATAAGCCAGTTTTTCGTCTTTCTCTTCTTCCAGTTCGTGGTCAAAAAGTCCAAATGTTTCTATCTCTTCATCAGGCGAATAAATTTGACTATCTTCTCCAAGAGCGGCGTGGAAAGCCTGTAATTTCATTATGGCTTTTTTCTCCAACTCAATATCAGTATTAACTTTTGCTGTGGGGTAAAAATTAAATACGTGTATTTCTTTTGCAACTGAACCAATTCTGTTTACACGACCAATTCGTTGCATTAAACGAGTTGAATTCCAAGGTGTATCGTAATTTACAATCACATTTGCACGATGCAGGTTAATTCCCTCTGCTAAAACTTCTGTTGAAAGAACAATATCATAGTCGTTTTTTTGTTCGGACTTTGGAATATTAGCATCAAAGTTATCTCTTATGACAGGCATTTTTTCTTTACGTGATTTGCTGTCAACCATCAATATTCTTTCATTAATATGTTTTGGTACTTCACGATATAAATATTCTGTAGTTTCTTTGCTTTCAGAAAAAACTATCAATTTTGAAGTTGGATTAATTTTCTTCTTTAAAAGTATGTTTTTCAAATAGTCAACAAAGATTTCCAATTTAGGGTCGTCATCAATTTTTTTCCATTCTTTATTTAATGATTTTAGTAATTCGTAATCGTTTTTAAGTCCTGGCAAAAAATCATACTCAAAATCATCAGGTTCACAAATATCAATTGTAGGATCTTCAATAGATTTTTCAATAATTAATTCTAATAATTCCTCTTCTTTCCCTTCGTTAATAAAATCAGATACTGGTAAATTTGGTGCAATATAAATCTTGCCATTTTCAAACATTGTAACCATTGCCTTAGTAGCCATCATAAAACGATACAATGATTTTTTAAAAGCATAAAAACTACTGTCAATTCTCTTAACAAGTAAGGTTTTCATAATTTTAGCCAATTGGCTGGAAATCATATCGGCTTGCTTATACTTTTCTTTTTTATGTGGTTTCAGAAAAGCAATTGCTTGGTATCTGTTGTATGTTAACCCTTGGGTTGGATGGCTTAACACAAACATTGTTTTATCGTAAATTTCTTCAAGATGTGGCTCCAATTGATAAAGTATTTTTTTTGGTGCTCCAACTTTTGGAAATCTAATTCCTTGCTTTTCTAAATCTTTAGAATATAAATCGTGAGCCATTAAATCGGTTCGTGTTCTACGCACAATTAATGGTTCAATGACCTTTGTTCTTATTCTTTCATAAATCCGTTTAACTCCTTGTTGAACAACTTTTATGTCTGGTTCTTTTTTCAGTTTTTTATAAGCATCAATTTGAATTCTGAAGAAATGTTGCAAGTTTCCGATTTCAAGTGTAGAGTTTTTACTGTCTTGAAATAAGTATACCAAGTTTGCGATATCTTCCGGTTTGTTGTTTAAAGGTGTAGCCGAAACAAGCATTATTTTCTTTTGAACAGTTCTGCCATCTGGTAGGATTCTCCGAGTTGATGTCTTACATATTTTTTGTAATTCGTTATACATTATTGCAGTATCAGAACGAAATTTATGTGCCTCATCAATGATAATTAAATCATATTTTCTTGCATCTCTGATTTTATGCCAACTTCCGTTTATAATTATTTTTACATGCTCTATTCTCAATTTGTCAGTAGTTTCAGCCCAATTTTCTTTTAATGCAGGCGGCACAATAATCAATGTGCGTGAGCGGTGTGTTGGAAAACCATTTGAATAGAAATATTTCTTTGCAATAATTGTTGCTACAACTGTTTTTCCAAGTCCAACAACATCCGCCAAAATAAAACCATCGTGTTTCATCATTTTGGCAAAACCATCATTTACAGCATCAATTTGATATGATAATCTTTTAAATCCTTTTGGCAAATCGGTTATTGAGTTTGGGTCAAATTCTATGCTTTTTCCAAAGTACTCAACTAAGAATTTTAAATAAACTTCATACGGTGTATAGGTATCATTTAAGTATGTTTCTTTTTGTAACTTTTCAATATAATCTGCTTCTATAGGAATTGATTCTTCCCATAATTTCTCAAATGTTTCCGAAGCAAAATCAAGGTCGCTATTATCTCTTAGTTCTACATTAAATTCAAAATTTTTGGAAAGTCCGGCATCTGTTAAATTGCTTGAACCGGTAATAACAGAACCATATCCGTGGTCGTGTTTTTCCTTTTCTTTGAAAATGTAAATTTTAGCGTGAATGTTTTGTTTAGGATGAACCTTGATTTTTAGTTTTCCAGTAACAATATCTGAAATCAATTGAAGCATTCCTTCTTCGACTTCTTTATCATATTCGGCTTCTTGAATACTCTTTTTTATCTCCTTGAAAAATTCATTTTGTGCTTTCTCAGCATTTGGGTCAAATAGTAATCCTTGTTGTGAGGCTTCATTAATTAGATTGTCAATATTTATTCCAACAAGTATTCTTATTTCAGATGCCCTTTCGATGAATTTTCTAATTCTGAAATAACCAGAAGCACGAAAATATCCAACTAAAGCATCAAAGAAATGAATATTTCTATGCTTGAATATTCCCTCAATCTTATTGATTAAGGTATTCTCGGCTTCGTTTGTGAAAAATTTAGTGCTCATAAGGTTTTTAGTATTTCTTTTAGTCCATCTTTCAAATAATTAAGTTTTCCTAAGTCTGTAATTATTGATGATTGTATAAATTG
>QMPG01000312.1 GCA_003648455.1 Bacteroidota bacterium | reverse complement strand
TGACAATGCGAATTTTAATTCGCATTTTTTATTAATAGAAGTCCCCCGAACTGGAATATTCATTCTCAGTTTAAAACAATCCTTCTTTTAAATTGTGTGTATCTAATACTTTGCACAACCCGGTAACCTCCCTGTCTTATATTTATTCAACTTAAAAAACCACCTACTTAGAAGGTATGATTTTTACCTCGAAATAATTTTATACCTAAATTAAAGCTATGGTATTTTCAGTGATAATTGTTTATTTCTGAATTGACAAATGCATGTCCACACAAAAAATGCAATAAACTATTTGTTTTTTGACTTCAATGTTGTAAATTGGGTTCTTATTTAGATTAAATTAATATAACAAACATGAAAATTATGTACACAAATTCTAGGAAAAACGTATTTCCCGTCATTAAAAAGAGAGCTGATGAAAAAGATTTGAAAGCTTTAAATACGAGTTCCAGTTTTAAAAATAGGCTTCAATATAGCCTTTTATTGTTGTTGATTTTATTATTGCCAAAAATAAATATGGGGCAAGCACCTATTCCAAACGAAGCAGAATGGTCAGGTGGTGGATATTCACTAAAAAAAATTACGAGTAATATAACAATCCCTAGTGGTGTTAATTTTAGTTATACAATAATGTTTTCTGCTCCGGCAGGTGCCACCAGTATTAGCATTATGGATGAAATTCCAACATCGTTGATTGTTGTAAATGTACCTACTCCGGCTTCTGTAAATGGTGTTACACCAACAGTAACAACTACGGGAACTCCACAGGTAAACGAAGTTGTTAATTATTCTTTAATAGGATTGCCCTCCGGTAGTGCTTCATCTGGTTCGTTTACAATTGTTGTGCAATTTCCTGCTGGTACAACGTGCGATGGCGCATCTGCAAGAAACAGGGCGGCTATTTTAACTGACGATTGGCACTATACTCCGTATGTTAGCACAATGGCAACTGCGGTTGATCCCTGGAAAATCTCAAAATCAATTTTGTCAGGGGCAGTAGTTAATCCAAATGGAGGGAGCTGTGGTTATATGATAGCACCCGATGGAACTGCCAAATATCGATTGTATGTTACGCAAAACAGTCCATACTGGGGTAATGCTACCGGACAAATGAATATGTCGGGTGCTGTTGTTACCGATGTACTCCCGGCAGGCGCAACTATGGTAAGCAGCACTTGCGGAGCAACGCAAACAGGTAATGTTATCACATGGAATGTAAATCCAACAAGTTATCTTCTCGATGCTTCTAATCCGTATGAATACTATTATTGTGATATTGAAGTTTATTATCCGGCTGCAAGTTTTCCTGCTGGTACATTTATATACAACGACGCCACATTAAGTGGTGTTATTTGTAATCAATCTGTAACACATAATAGCAATCAAACTTGTGTTGAGGTAATTGATTACACTCCAAACCTGAGTGCAAACTTTAAAAAATATATCTCTTTAGCAAACAGGGTTCCGGGATGCACAGGTATATATACAATTGTATTTTGCAATAATGGTACCGGTCCATTGTCAGCTTTCGATATAAACGATGCAGTTCCGGCGGGTGTTACAGTAGATCAAATAAAAATTTATAATGCAAATGCAACTACAACGGTAGATTTAAATATAAACTCGTCGCCATTAGCAACAGGAATAAATAGTTATTATGATTCTGGTACACTTTCTTCTGTTAACAATATTCAGTTACAAATGACCGGAACTCTTCCGGTAGGAAACTGTTTGTATATGTATGTTTACTTTACGGTGAACTCGAACCCAACAGGAACAGTTGTAACTAATTGTGCTTCGTTCGATGGCTTGGCAAATCCACTTACATTGTCAGATGCCTGCGTATCGTTTACTGTTGAGGCGGGGGAGCCTAAACCTTGTTTAATAAAAGATATATGTTCGCCTCAAACCGATTATGAACCAGGAGATATTTTAAGATTCAGAGTTCGTGTTCAGAATATAGGAAGTGCTGATTTAACAGGAGCAACACTCCAGGATATGTTACATAGTAATTTCAATTATTTAGGTAACGAAAGTTATTATGTTGCTACAAACTACAATCCATCGTGTTCAAGCGGAGGTGGAATTCCTGTTGGAACAACACCATGGTCAGGAGTTAATCCTATGCATTCCGGTAATAATTTGTCGTGGACTTTACCTGATATTCCTTCAGATTGTCAATTGTTCTATTCGGCATATTGTGGAACTTATGGAACTTCAGCATTGCCATATTATTTTATTGAATTTGATGTTGAGGTCGATAGTACCGCATTGCCGGGAGTTACTCCAAATAGTTACGATATAAGTGGTGGTAATTTACCATCGACAGTTACTTCTAATACTGTGAATGTTTTGGTTGTTGCTTCATTTGGGCAGGAGGTTGAAAAACAAGTAAGTACAGATGGTGGATCGTCATTTAGCTCGAGTGGAGTTGTTAGTCCCGGAGGATCAGCCCGCTATCGTTTAAATTATAAAAACACATCGAATGTACCTGTAACTTCTATTAACCTGGTTGATCTTCTTCCATTAAACGATGGGCCAACAGACGATTGGCTTATTTTAAACAGAACTGTTCCCCGGGGAAGTTCCTTTGGAGTTACTTATAATAATGCGCACAGTACTGCCCTGTTACCGGGAGGATCTATAACATCGCCATCGCCCAATTATTCGCCTGGGAATAGTATCTGTTTACCTATCTTTGGATATAGCCCGGGAGGATGTACTCCTCCGGCTTGGAGTGGATCTCCTGATCAGAATATTAAAATTGATTACAGCTCTTTGGTTTTAGGATCAAATGTTAAATTAATGGAAGAATTTGATGTGTTGATTCCTGCAAACGCTGCCATTCAACAAACAGCATGTAACGATTTTGCCGCTATTTCAACAACAGATTTTCTTTTGGATGGTACTCCGCAATCAATTTCATTAACACCAATTGCAGCACCACCTATTTGTATTACAGTCGATTCAATTTCTTCTTCGCCATGTTGCGACAGCGTACAAGTTGAACAGGTTTCTGACCCAACCGGACAAGGAGAATGTTGCGTTAGAATAATAACAGATTGTAAAGTTAAAGCAATTGAAGTTTCTGTTTCCAATGGAATAATTAGCTCTGCTTCCTGGAATTGTGGAGCTCTTCCATCAGGGTTTGTCGGACAAAGCAGTTTTACTTTTGCTGCAAGTGGATGTATGGTAGATATGACAAACTGTTTTACACCCGATCAGCCCGGAACTGTAACAGTAACCTATACGATAAATTTCGAAAATGGTGAAGTATGCAAGGAAACTATTGAGCTGGATTGTGGAGTTATTCCAACTGATTGTTGCGATAGTTTAATAGTTGAAGCATATAACAATCCTGATTTAGGTGGTGAATGTTGTGCCCGATTGGTTTCAGAATGTGAGGTTGATTCTGTTTTGGTTACGATAGCCAATGGAACTTTTGCGTCTGCTTCATGGAACTGTGGTACAATACCAGCCGGATACATTGGACAAAGCAGTTATACCTTCGACGCTAATCTTTGTCCCGTTGATTTGGTAACTTGTGTAAATCCTGATCAAACTGGAGTAGTTTCAATATCATATCTGGTTTATTTTAATAATGGTGAAAAATGCGAAAAATACATAAAGCTTGAGTGTGAAGCCGAAAGTTGCTGCGACAGTATTAAAGTGCGACAAGTTGTCGATGCTGCGGGCGTTGCACAATGTTGTACCGAACTTCTTACTAAATGCGAAGTAGATTCAGTGCTTGTAAATATTTCAAACGGAACATTTAGTTCAAATACATGGAATTGTGGAACAACAATTCCGGCAGCGGCAATTGGGCAAAGCAGCTATATGTTTGTTGCAGATAATTGCGAGGTTAACATGGTTAATTGTATTGATGCCGACCAATCAGGCGTTGTTTCGGTAAACTACCTAATATACTTTGCCAACGGCGAAACATGCGAAAAGGGAATAGAGATAGAATGCAAAGCCAAAAGCTGTTGCGATAGTATAATATTAGAGAAAGTTCAGAAAGATGGTGAATGTTGTGCCCGTTTGGAAACAACTTGTGAGGTTGAATCTGTTGAAGTTATTGTAGGAAATGGAGTACTTAGTTCGGTAGCGTGGAATTGCGGGCCAATTCCATCAGGTTATATCGGACAAAGCAGTTATACATTTAATGCAAACGGCTGTGTTGTTGATATGACAACCTGTGTCTCGCCCACTCAAAGCGGAATAGTTACAATTACTTATGTAACAACATTTATGAATGGTGAGGTATGTAAAGAAGCAATAGAACTGGATTGTCCCATTGTAAATGCTCCGTGTTGTGCCGAGGTAGATCTCACTTTAAAACCTAAATGGCCTTGGTGGAATAATTTAAACGGTGTGTTTAATATAGCAAACCTCGATCCATCAGTTCCTATTTGTTATGTAGAACTTGCCTATTCGCCTTCTGCATCCATGACAACCGGAAATCTTTATATTGATGGAGTGTTGTCCACTCAGTCATGGAATCCCACAAGAATTCCAGCTACTGGTAATTTTTCTCCTGCAGCAATAAACGATATTAATTTCAATTT
>QMPG01000311.1 GCA_003648455.1 Bacteroidota bacterium | reverse complement strand
TGGTGAAGAAGCACCATCGGTTCTTGATATTCCTAAACCAGTAGAAGCTGTAAAAGTTCCTGTAATATTTCTTATAGCATCTCCTTGTTGCCCAGAAGCAAAAGTAGAAGCATTCCCACCTTCAATCCTTAAAAAATCTCCGGGCCAAGAAGTTGAAATGTTAGACCAAGTTCCGCTAAATCCTAACGTAGTAGGAGAACTTTTTCCAGGCATTTGAAAATAAATAAATCCAATAGGAAGTGCAAAAGAAGGAGGATTAGCACTTGAATAATAATAACTCCCTTCTTGCCCATCTAATTTATCTGCATCAATTCCTGAACCTGATCCTTGATTCCACTCGGTATCATAGTTTGTTGAAGAACTTTTAATTAAAACATCATTAACCACACCACCAGTAGGAACTCCTTCTCCATTAGTTCCATTAGTTCCATCTTGTGCTAAAATTTCCCAACTATCTCCATCATAAATGTAAGATTTTTTATCAGTTGTATCATAATATCCCCAATTTAATTCCGGACTTGAAGGAGCTGTTGTTAAATCTCCTTTCCAAACAATTGAAATTCCATTTGCACCATCTTGAGCTAAAATATCCCAACTACTTCCATCATAAATATAGGATTTTTTATCTGTTGTGTTATAATAAGCCCAATACGCAACAGGAGAACCTGGAGCAGAAGCCAAACTTCCTTGCCAAATAATAGTTACTCCATCAGTTCCATCAGTTCCATTCGTACCATTAGTTCCATCTTGAGATAAAATTTCCCAGCTGTCTCCATCCCAGATATAGGATTTTTTATCAGTAGTATCATAATAACCCCAATTTAATTCAGGAGAGCCAGGAGCAGAAGCCAAACTTCCTTGCCAATCAATTGAAATTCCATCAACCCCATCAGAAACTAAATACCAAGAAGCACCAACCCATAAAAAAGTTCTTGCTTCACCACCCGGAATTATACCACCAGCAATTCCAGCCATAGTTAAAGTAGTATCATTAGCACCTTTTGATACAATAGTAATCGTGTCATTATTTAAAGTAGCATCATTAATTGTTAATGCAATATCTCCGCCACTCGTATCAACATAAACCGTATGTCCAAAGGACGGTGGGGTTATTGTTTGTGGAGTTGAAATTTCTTCATAAGTTCCACCTGTAAATTTAGTATAACCACCAATGCATCTTATATCTAAATATAATTTTACGCTTTGATAGGCTACGTTAATAACAGTATAACCAGCAAAAACATTTTCACTTTCATTATCTGATATAGTATTATCTCTAAATAATAAAGAATAGTCAGTATCTAATACAAGTTGGGTTGTGCCTAAAGCATCGTCAAATAAATTAATGTTATATCCAGAAATACTTATTCCTCTATAAACAAAAGGAACATTTGCCGTTCCGGCTATATCCTGTTCTATTTTTGAGAGGTCTTGGTATTCGCCTAGTTTATATTCATAGACATCTTTAATGCTCATTTATTTATTATCCTTAAATTCTTTTATAAAGCCTTGTTGTTGTTTAGTTAATGGATTTGCACTTGCGATATAGTCTAATAGTTTATCCATAGTAATTAGAAGTATATTAATATCTTTATCTTGTTTAATATTAATTGCTTTAAGGTTGTTTATTTCTTTGTCTTGTTCTTTGTTTGCTGTTTGTAGTTTGTTTATTTCTTTGTCTTGTTTTTTATCTTGTATCGTTATTAATCTGTTATTAATTTTGTTTTGCTCTTCTTTAAGTGAGTTTAGTTCGTCTTTAGTTTTATCTTGTTCTTTGTTGATTGATTTAAATTTATTAATAGTTTCATTTTGTTTATTGTTAAGAGCTTGTATGTTATTTATTTCATTTTGTTTATTGATTATTATTTGTTTTTGTTTATTGTTTTGTTTAATAAGGGCATCTTCTTTAACTTTTGCTTTTAATTTTCGTTCTTTTAAAAACCCTGTAACATCTAAAGCTTCATTAACAATTACTCCTTCAAACTTTTTTGCAATTTCAAAGGATGGAAAGGCCCTAACAATAACTGCTGTATTACCAATAACATCAATTAGTTTATCTGGTTGAGGTTTCTTTTTAACTATCGGTTTAATTCTTATCTTCATTTGTTTTCCTTATTCATAAAGACCAATCGCTAGAATATAATGTGTAACTTCTTTAGCTGTAAACGAAGAATACATACTTACTAATAATCTAACGTTATCTAGTTCAACTGTAAAAGGTAAAGAAGAAGCAACATCAGCATCATCCGAAGACGACGTAACAAAAAAAAGTTCAGTGAAAGTTTCTACAAAATAAAATTGAAGATCCACAGAAGAATTTCTAAAAAAATCCCCTTTTGCGTTGTCATAATCTGTTGTTGTTGTTGGATTTATTGCAATCATCATCAACCCTGTATCCCATTTAGTTATATATTGCCCATCAAGAATATCGCTAAATATAATTCGTCCTGCATTATCAAAAATCCCAGAAAAATGACCCTTGTATATTGACCATAAGGCGTTTTTACCCATAGTTTTATTAGGATTGTAATATGGAAGTCCTGATGTGTAATGAGTAGTCGATGTATCCGAACCAGCATAAAATCTTAGGTCTTGAACATAACCCAGTAATGGATTATTAAAAGCGTAATCACATCCAATAGTGAATACTTTTGACATCAAATTAACATCAGGAGGATTAGTTGTTTTACTCTGAACTGTTTCGTCATTTATATATATATCAACAGAAGTGCCTGATGTAATTATTATTTTGAAATAATTATATTCTTGATCAACTATTCCTGTAAGGATAAGTGTGCTTGCAGCTGATCCATCACCAGTAGATAATGTAAAATCTCCACCATAATAAAAAAGAGCAATATCATTAAGTTTTCCGGGCGGTGCTGGGTCTAATAAATATTGTGTAAGTGATTGATTATTAGCGAAGAACCAACCTTCAATAGTCCAAGAAGTTGAAGTTGAATAATCTAAAACATATTGTAATTTATTGGCTTGGTGAGTTCCTTTGGTGTAAGGTACTGGATAATCTAGGTCTACTAACATTAGTTCTTTATAATAAGAAGAATCTCCATCTGTATAACCTGTATTTAATTCAGCGTAAATACGAACTGATGTCTTAGCAGTGTCAACTCCGATTAAATTAATACTAGCTATTTCATCAGAAATAAAATAGCATAAACTTACATCTTGTCCGCCATCAATTGAAGTAAATGCTTTAGTGTCCCAATCAACACGCATTGCACCAGTAGTTCCACCAAAAAAAGTAATTTGTGTTTTATCCCCTATTCCGTTTTTGAGTAGTATATGAAGAAAACCATCATTCACTGTAGGATCTGATGTTTTGCGAACAGACGCAAGAGTTCCAGAGCTTGTAGCAGTAGCCTCAATCTTTTTCCAATCACCTTCATTAGTTAAAGTAGCGTCAGACTCGATAGTTTCTGTTGAGGTTTGTATAACGTTTGTATACTCCCTAAAAAATGGATAAGTCCCACGCTCTCCGGGCCATTTTAATTCAGTAGGTTCATAATCAATCCCGTCAATTGTTTTTATTGCTGGAATATAATCTACCACGTCAATAACCGGAATTCTATTTTTACTAGATGTAAAACTATTTGTTCCATCAAGGAAAAGTTCTCCGGAAACTAATGCTTCTCCATAAGGAGTGGTTTCAAACGCGGATAGTGGAAGTGTTTTCCAAGAAGTATCATTATCAGAAGCACTATCTTTTTGTAAAACTTGTGCTGTATCTCCACCAGCAGGAACTCCAATCCCATCTACTGCAATTATTTCCCAACTATCTCCGTCCCATATAAAGGACTTCAATAAAATATTGTCATAATATCCCCAATTCAATTCCGGAGAGGAAGGAGCGGTTGTCAGGCTTCCCTGCCAAACAATTGAAACCCCATCTGTTCCGTCAGAAACTAAAAACCAAGCAGTTCCTACCCAAAGAAATGTTCTTGCTTCTCCGCCCGGAACTTCTTGTCCTGCAATTCCTGTCATCGTTAATGTGGTTTTATTTGCTCCATCTGAAACAACAGTTAATGTATCATTATTTAAATCAGGATCGTTAATTGTTAAAGTAATATCTCCACCACTTGTATCACAATAAACTGTATATCCAAAAGATAAAGGAGTAATTGTTTGTGGAGTTGAAATTTCTTCATACTGCCCGCCGGTAAATTTAGTATAACCGCCAATACATCTTATATCTAAGAATAAAGAAACAGATTGGTAGGCAACATTAATAACATTATATCCAGCAAAGACATCTTCACTTTCATTCGCTGAAGTTTTAACATCTCTATATAATAAAGTATAATCAGTATCTAAAATAAGCTGAGTTGTTCCTATTACATCGTCGAAAAGATTAATATTATATCCGGCGATTTGCATTCCTCTATACTTAAATGTAGTATCGTTTGTGCCAGCGGCGGCTTGTTCTATTTTAGTTAAGTCTTGGTATTCACCTTGTTTATATTCATAAACGTCATTAATACTCATTTGTTCTCCTAAACTAGTACTAATTCACCATTAGTTATTATTTCATTATTCATTATTTTAAAATCCGCTGTTAAAGTAGTTT
>QMPG01000310.1 GCA_003648455.1 Bacteroidota bacterium | reverse complement strand
TCCGTAAAGTAATGAAATTTAATTCAAACTGTCATTTCGAGCGATAGCGAGAAATCTTGTTCCCTTACTGTGAGCGAGTTAGATTTCTCGCTATCGCTCGAAATGACAACAATGGCAACTTTACGAATGGACACTAATTAAGAACTTTCGGATTACAAATCCGAAAGAGCGAGAGACTTTACAAACTTTTAACTAAAAGGTAAATGAAACGATTTTTAGGATTTATAAAGAAAGAATTTTTCCATATTTTTAGAGATAAAAGAACAATCGTGATTTTGTTTGGAATGCCCATTGCCCAAATTTTAATTTTTGGTTATGTAGTAACTAATGAGATTAATAATGCTAAAATTGCCATACTCGACAAGTCAAAAGATGAGGTAACAAAAAAAATCACAAGCAAAATTTTATCGTCGAGTTATTTCCAGTTATACGATAATCTCAGTAGCACTAGCGATATTGAAAAAATATTAAAAAAAGGAGAAGTTAAAGAGGTAATTATTTTCGAACCGGATTTTGCACAAAAATTAGAAAAACAAAACAATGCTAAAATTCAAATTATTGTTGATGCATCAGACCCTAATACTGCCAATATATTGGTAAATTTTACCAAAGGGATTATTAATAAATATATTCAAAAAGAGAATACTCAAATACAATATCCTTTACAAATAATTCCTGAGGTGAGAATGATGTATAATGAAAGTTTAAAAGGGGTTTATATGTTTGTGCCAGGAACAATGGCTCTCATCTTAATGTTAATATCAGCAATGATGACATCAATATCTTTAGCACGAGAGAAAGAAATAGGCACAATGGAAATTCTTCTTGCATCGCCATTAAAACCAATACAAATTATCCTTGGAAAAGTTGTGCCATATTTAGTGTTGTCGTTTATAAATGCAGTTGTAATTATTATGCTTGGTAATTTTGTTTTTGGTGTTCCTGTTAAAGGTAGTTTGTTGTTGTTAATGATAGAATGTATTTTGTTTATATTATTAGCTCTGTCAATTGGAATATTTATTTCAACTAAGTCTTCTAATCAGCAAATTGCAATGATAATTTCAATGTTTGGTCTTCTGCTGCCGACAATTCTTTTGTCAGGTTTTATTTTCCCAATTCAGAATATGCCAAAAGTTTTGCAAATAATTAGCTTAATTATGCCACCACGATGGTTTATTATTATTATTAAAAATATTATGATTAAAGGAACAGGTTTTTTATATGTTTGGAAAGAAACTCTTATTATGTGTATTATGATAGTTGCCTTTATCGGCTTAAGTGTTAAAAATTTTAAAGTCAGATTGAATTAGGAATTACAAATTACGAAAACCTGTCAGGTTTATATAATTAATTGACAAGAAGATGAAAAATTTCAATAATAGTTATAAAACAAACCTGCCAGGTTTCTCTAAAATATGGAACAGTAAGGAATTACGAATTAATATGTAAACTTTAAACTTTATAAACTTTATTAACTTTCAATCCCGAAGTATCGGGATTTCGCTAACGCTCAACTTTATGAACTCATTACTATTTATACTTGAAAAAGAATTTATCCAGATTTTTAGAGATAAACGAATGCTGGCAGTAATTTTCATCATGCCATTATTGCAATTATTTGTATTAATATTTGCCGCCACCAATGAGATGAAACATATTAATCTGTATGTTGTTGATAATGATATGTCAACTTTTTCAAAAAGGTTGATTAATAAGTTAGAAGGTTCTTCATTTTTTTATGTTCAAAACAGTTCTTTTTCAATTGAAAAAGCCAAAAAAGAATTACTAAAAGATAAAGCAGATTTAATTATTGATATACCACAAGGATTTGAACGTGATTTAGTTAGAGAGAATAAATCGAAAGTGCAACTACTGATTAATGCAGTTAACGGTTCTGCCGCTCAGCTTACGTATGTCTATTCAATGTCGGTAATTGCCGGTTTTAATAAAAACATTATTGCCGAAAGAGTTAATATGCCGGCAAATATGATGAGCAATAAAAACATTTCGGTGGTTTCTTCATTTTGGTATAATCCGGGTTTGAATTATAAATTTTATATGTTACCCGGAATATTGGTTATTTTGGTTACGGTAATAGGCATGTTTTTATCATCGTTAAATATAGTTAGAGAAAAAGAAATTGGAACAATAGAGCAAATTAATGTTACACCAATAAAAAAATATCAATTTGTATTGGGTAAACTCATACCATTTTTACTCATCGGATTATTTGATTTGGGATTTGGACTAGTTCTCGGAAAATTAATATTTGATATTCCTATTGTGGGCAGTTTGTTCACATTATTTAGCTTTGCCACTGTTTATTTGTTATTGGTTTTAAGCATGGGATTTTTTGTTTCAACAATCACTGAAACGCAGCAGCAAGCAATGCTTATAGCATGGTTTTTTATGATAGTTTTTCTTTTAATGAGTGGATTATTCACACCATTTGAGAGTATGCCTACATGGGCACAAAATATTAATGTTATCAACCCTCTTGCATATTTTATGCGGGTTATCAGAATGGTATTACTAAAAGGCTCAGGTTTTGCCGACATAGCAAAAGATTTTTTCATTATTATGTTCCTCTCAGTAATTGTTTTTTCTTTATCAGTCTGGAGATATCGTAAAGTGGCATAGATTTTATTGATTTATTTTTTGCTATTGGGAAATTATTAATAATTTTACATTAATATTTGAAATTTTTTACATAATATGAAATCTAATAATTTAAAAACCAATAAAGTTGTTTTAAACACTAATGATGGTTTTATTTGTATCTCGCTTGATGATATTTTATATGTTAAATCAAGTAATCATTATTGTTTTCTTTATACTAACAATAATGAAGAAATAAAAATTGCCACACCGTTAAAGCAACTTGAGAATATCTTCGATAATAAATATTTCTATCGTTGTCATAGGTCATACATTGTTAATTTGAATTATATAAATATGATTAACACAAAAACCAGCATAATTTATTTAGTCAATGAAAAAGAAGTTCCTCTTTCGCGACGTAATAAAAGTGAGTTAATAAAATATTTGAAAGAAACATATAATCAAAATCCATCTGAAGATTAAAATAACAGTGGGTAGTAATTTCTGTATTATTAATATTTTCTTAACTGCCACAGGTTTCCTATAGTTTAACCCGCTTTATTCATGTAAAAATGAAGTGAATTGCATGAATACGTGATGGATAGTGGGAAGTAAAGCGGAAAACACCGCATTAGAAGTACCCAAATTTGGGGTTATTAAAAACACTAAATTTGTTGGTAATTCTTAAACGTAGAAAAATTATGAATTTTTCGGGTTAAATGAGCCTAAAGAGTAAAATGAAAGTTCTAGAATTAATGTTTCAGATGTGCCTGACATTAATGTTAAGAATGGTGTTTTGGTTTTTAACAATTGGGCACAGGTTGATTCAACTGTAGATTATCTTAACGATAAAGGAGAAAACTTTATTGACCAATGGGAACAAAATTTAGGTTTTGTTTCTTTAAGAAAAACGTTTAATCAATTTGTTGATGCGGAAACAAAAATGGATGTGAAATTAGACAAAGATTTTAAAGATAAAGAAAAAAATATTACCGAAGAGATTTTTTTGCAACGTCACAATCCAATTGTTAATAAATTTGAAAATTCTGTTACACTTGTAACAATGAAAGACGGTGGCAAATATTATGATATGAATATCAATCTCAATTATGATTATTTAGCACCTCTTGTAAATAAAAATGGTATTATTGCAGTTGACAATATTATTTATCGTTTTACAATGAACGATGTTCGTGTAATTGGTGATGGTGATTGGGCAAAGTTACCTGAATTATTATCAGAGAACTCTTGTGATGTAAAATATTTGAAATCAGATGATTTTTTTAAAATGTTTAGCCAAGAGAATATATCTAATAAATTAAAAAGTCTTCCTATAGATCCCCCACCTGACCCTGATTGTAATCACAATACTTATTCAGTTCCTACTTCAAATGACTGGAATTATTATATAAGTGATACAGATGGAAAAATGAAAACTTTAATTTACTATACTTTTTATCAACGTCATTTTTGGTATAATGATTATCAATGTAATTATCATTCATATTATAAAACAAATTTTACTTATAAAATTAGATCGTTAAAAGAGGGATTTTTAGGTTATTATTATAATTATAATGCTGAAATTAAAGTTGCTAATTATCAAGATGTAACAAATATGCCAATTGCATCATTTGGTCTTGAATGGGAAGTTTCTGCTAATACTTTTTCAAAAACAATTTTTTCAAAAACTACTTATTCATCTTCAAATATTCCTGATGTTCATTCTTCTTATGTCTGGGTAAGAGTAAAAGGAGATTTTGGTAAAAATGTGTCGAAAATTAATGTTACAGATGGTGTTATGACATATCCTGCTCATTGGTATGATTCTCAGGATCCTTCTTGGCCATTTGGTTAAAAAATATTTGAAAATTATTACCGTAAAATTTTGTTGAATTTATGTTTTTATAAATAAATAAAATTTTGCGGTTTTTTTAATATTAACTAAACAGTCTCAACTGTCACAAGTCTACAACATGTGGCTTAACT
>QMPG01000309.1 GCA_003648455.1 Bacteroidota bacterium | reverse complement strand
TAATGTTTGGCAGCTGCCACGCTCTTCTTGCTTTTCTTCTTGCTGGCTGTGGAGCTGTTTGTTACACCCAATTCTTTTCAATCTTCAACTAAATCGAAATAAATAAATGTTGAATTACTAAACGGAATACTGATTTGATATACTTTGTTGTTCATTGAAAATCTAATTGTAAGAGATCTGGGAGGTGCACCAAAATCATCTGTTTGCAATAAATTTATTACTAATGATTTTGTGTTTCCTTCAATATCGATTTTACCTGTTTTAGACAAATCTAAATGTGAGATAAATTCTCTTATTGGAGCGACAAAATTGTCCTCATCATCTTCAGAGTTTTCATAAAACGGTAACAAACTCCCATTAACAAGCGGACAAGAAACTTCTATAATCTCAATTTTGTTCATTTATCTTCTCCCTCAAACGCTTCTCTCAAAACAGTCTGCATCAACTGTTCTGAATAAATTTTATTCTCACTAATTTCTTTCTCTAATTCATCACAAATTGCAAACAGCTTTTCAATATTGGTGACAATTGCTTTTTTCTCGTTTGTAGAAGGTAATGCAATAAGTTTATTTTCTATTACATTACGGTTTATTGCATCAAAAAAGGATCCTTTCTTTTTCCAATTGTTTTGTTCTGCTCTTAATAAATAAAATAAAAACCAAAAATTCAGATATTGTTGTGCAAAAGATCTTATTATAGATAAACCTCTACCAATTGCATACACTTTATCTGCAATATTAACATCACCAACAGGTGCTCTAACAGAGATCAATATATCATTGATTTGTGAAACCCGTTTTGGAGCTGAGCACCAAGTTGAATTACCAATGGGATAAACTTCACCAAATTCTTTTTTGCCTTGAAAAAATGGCAATCCCTTTCTAACTTTATTATAAGTATCGCCAGATGGACTTTGTCCCATAATTAGATCAACAATATCTCCCAACCTACACCATTCCCAAGTTTCAGGTATTTCAAATGGCTTTTCTTCTTCAGAAATTGGTGGAAGTGGTATTTGCTTTTTGATTTTCTTATCTTTAATCAGTTGCTCTTTTTCTACTTTTATTCGTTTCAGTAATTTGTTTGCAGGTTCTATATTTGGATTATCGTCTCTCCAATTTTTTGTTAGCTTACCTTCAATTGCTTCTAGTAAAATCTGCTGACGAAGTTTTTTTAGGATAGTTTCTTGGTGAATGAGTTCTTTTCTTAATTCTTCATCTTCCATCTCTATTAAATTAAAGTTTTTAACGATTTCTTTTTGCCGTTCAATTGAAGGAAGAGGAATTTCTATTTTCTTTATTTTTTTTATTGATAATGATACATTTGCTGCACCAGTCATCAATGGAACTAAAATTTGATTTTTTAGTTGAAATAAATATAAATGCAAAAATTGAATATCCAGTATGCTATCATCTTTTGAAGTCAAAGCTACAAGTATTGTACCAAGTGCAAATTTTCCTTTTTGATAATGAACATAATTCAAACTAGCGTGTCCGTGACCTGTTGAGGAAACTAAAGGAATGCAAACAGCAGATTTATCAAATTGAAAATTTTCACAAGTTTTGCGGTTTGCTCCAGTTGTAACTAAAGGATATTCACCTGGGGTTGCTTTAGCTAATCCTGTTGTTCCTTTTTCAAAATCACAAATATCTTCAAGTTTTGTTACTTTGTACCCCATAATTACATTAACTCACTTTTTAAATAATCTAATAATTCATCACTTTTCTTAAAGGAGTTATGAAGCATTTCTAATAGCTCTTTACTTGAAAAAGTTTTCTCTGGTTCAGGTTGATGAGGATTTTTAATATCAAGATTGTAACCTGAGTTTTTTATCGTTTCAAAATCAACTTTCCAAGCTTGCTCATTTTCTTCTCGATTATTCCACCACTTTTTTAAATTATCAAATTCAGAAAGTTGAATAGGTTTTGTTTTAGAGTAAGCTTTGTAACCTTTAGGAAGTTTATGTTCATAATACCAAATGTCTTTTGTCTTTTCACCTTTCGTGAAGAAGAGTAGATTTGTTGCAACAGAAGCGTAAGGTTGGAAAACAGAATTTGGTAATCTGATAATTGTATGTAAATTGCAATCTTCCAATAATTTTTTTCTGATTCGTCCTTTAACTCCATCACCTGTAAGTGAACCGTCAGGCAAAACAATTGCAGCTCTTCCACCCGTTTTTAGAAGATGAATCATTAAGATTAAAAATAGATCAGCAGATTCTTTTGTACGATATGTTTTCGGGAAATTGTTTTCATTGTTATTGGAAACTACTCCACCAAAAGGTGGGTTTGCTAAAATTACATCAACTCTATCTTTTTGTGTATATTCGGTTAATGGTTTTGCCAGGGAATCACCGTATTTTATATTAGGGACATTTATATCGTGCAAAATCAGATTTGTATTTCCCAAAAGATATGGAAGTGGTTTGTATTCCCAACCGACAACATTCTTTTGAAGAGATTCATTGTCTTGAATATTGGTTGCTTTCGATTTCAGATGTTCAAGAGCAGAAGTTAAATAACCACCTGTACCGCAAGCAGGATCGAGAACTTTCTCTCCTGTTTTGGGATCAGTAAGTTCTGCCAGTAAATTTGTAATTGCACGAGGAGTATAAAATTCTCCAAGAGTTCCAGCGCTTTGCAGTTCACTCAAAAATGTTTCATAAATTTGACCAAATAGATGTTTATCTTTGCTGTTGTTAAAATCAATTTCATTAAGTTTATTGATAACTTGTCTGAGATGAATACCTGATTTCATATAATTGTAATTGTTAGCAAAAACTTCGTGAACCAAAACAGCTCTTTTATTTCCTGTTGAAAGATCAATTTCTGCTAAAGTTGGAAATAATTTTCTATCAACAAATTCCAATAATTCATCGCCTGTCATTCCTTCATCATTTCCTGCCCATTCTCCCCAATGTAATTCATTTGGAATTGGAGAGATATAATTATCTTGAATAAGTTCAAGCTCTTTATCTTTATCGCTGAAAATTTTCAGAAACAACATCCAACCGAGTTGCATTATTCTTAATTCGTCACTTCCTGTTCCCGTGTCTTGTCTCATTATTTTTCGTGCTGATTTTACAATTCCACTGATGTTTGCCATAATTTATGCTACCTTCCTATAAATTTCTTTTTCTAATTCTATCAATGCTTTCAAATATTTTTTCTTTCCACCAAAGAGTTTTATAATTTCAACAGGAGAGCCAAATTTGTGAAGTGGATTAACCTGTAAAATTTTCATATCTTCGATATTTTCAATTCCTTCATCTGCATATTTATCTAAAAGTGCTTCCAAAACTTTTCGTGCTTTATCACCATATTTTGTAAAATAATCTCGTTTTTTTACATTGTTAGCTCTCTCTGCTCTGGTTAATGGTGGCTTGTCAAAAGCTGTATGACAGATTAAATCAAAAATATCCATTTCTTTATTTATTGTTTCTTTCAGATTTTCAAAAATTACACCTTGCTCTGAAAGTTCATCAATAATTGCTTTCTTTTTATCTGCATCATTCCATTTATTCAGAAAATCATCAAGAGATTCAAATTGTTCACGAACTTTCTTTCGAGTGTAATCTTTCAGGTTTTCTGTAATCAGTTTTCCGTTACTGTCCAAGTATTGTATTCGTTCATTAAGGATAGAAACATCAACACCATTTACATATTGTTTTATGCGGGGCTCAGAAATTATTACTCCACCTTCAGGTAAGTCTGTTGTCGGATCATCAAAAATTATTTCTTCACCGTTATCATCAATTATTGTTTCTTCTTGTTCTTCTTCAGGAGTGGGAATCTCTTCATCTTCACCAATTTCTTTGACCCGAATTGGTGGTCCGTTGAATCCATCATCAGCAAATTTGTCAGTAACATTGCGGAAATCCATAATTGTAAAAAATGTTTTGCCGAATTCTTCTTTTATTCTCGTTCCACGACCAATAATTTGTTTAAATTCAGTCATTGAACCAATGTTGCTATCCAGAACAATTAGTTTGCAGGTTTGTGCATCAATTCCTGTTGTCATTAATTTTGAAGTTGTGGCAATTACAGGATATCTTTCTTCGGGATTTATGAAGTTATCCAATTCATTTTTTCCTTCTTCATTATCACCTGTAATTTGCATTACAAATTTATCATTTTCTTTTACCAAATCACTGTTTTCGTTTGCAATTGCAGAACGCATTCTTTGAGCGTGGTCAATATCAACACAAAATATTATCGTTTTATCAAATCTATTAGTTTTCTTTAGAAGTTCTGTAACCTTTTTTGCAACTGCTTTTGTTCGCTCTTCAATTATTAAATTTTTATCATAATCTTTACGATTGTAAATTCTATCTTCAACAATTTCACCATCTACATCTGTTTTTCCTGTTTCGGGTCTCCACCCCTCAAGATCAATATTCAAACCAACTCGTAGAACTTTATAAGGTGCAAGAAAACCGTCTTGAATTCCTTCTTTAAGAGAATATGTATAAATTGGATTACCGAAATATTCTGTGCTTGAAACTGTTTCTGTTTCTTTTGGAGTAGCAGTTAAGCCAATATGAGTTGCATTTGAAAAATAATCGAGAATTTTACGCCAAGCACTATCTTCTGCAGCACT
>QMPG01000308.1 GCA_003648455.1 Bacteroidota bacterium | reverse complement strand
TCAAAAAAAGAAGCTGCAGAAAACTACAAGAAAGCATTACATTATTGCGAAGCAGAAATAAATCAACAACATGGATATTCAAAGTGGCGAGGGCTATTAAACGCTGCTGATTATTTCGCATCGGCATTGGAAGATTCCACAGCTCAAAGTTTAGAAAGAATCTTTAAAATACCTGATTTGACATATTTTAACAGAACTCATTCATTATATCCGCTGTCATTAATGAGTGCTAAATCAGACAAGCGACACACCATTGTTGTAGCTTCTACAGGAGCAGGGAAAACAGACTATTTGTTTCGCCGAACTAAAAAAAGAATTTTCTATACACTTCCTTATCAGGCTTCAATAAATGCAATGTTTAAAAGGGTTGGAAACGATTTGTTAGACAAAAACCCTGATTTAGATATTCGTTTGCTTCACTCTGCCTCCAAAGTGGTAACAGGAAAAAATGAAGAAGAAAAAGTACTACAAGGTCTTATCGGTTCATCAATTAAAGTTTTGACACCACATCAGATTGCAGCTATAGTGTTTGGAACAGGCGGGTATGAATCTATTTTGCTTGACTTAAAAGATAACGATATTATACTTGACGAAATACATACATATACTGGTGTTTCAAGAGCAATTGTATTGAAAATAGTTGAAGTACTTAATAATATTAGATGTAGAATTCATATTGGCACCGCCACAATGCCAAGTGATTTGTACAATAAAATAATTAAAATTCTTGGTAAAGATGATATTCTTGAAATTAAACTGTCAAATGGAGAATTAACAAAGTTTAATAGGCATATTACGCACAAATTAGAGAATTGGGAAGATTCACAACCTATAATTTCAAAGGCAATTAGTAGAAATGAAAAGGTTTTAATAGTTGCTAATAGGGTAAAAAAAGCACAGGATTGGTATTCTGAACTAAAAGAAATCTACCCTAAGATTCCTATTTTATTGCTTCATTCACGTTTTAAACGAGGCGACAGAAATAGAAAAGAAAAAGATTTATTGGGATTAGATGATAATGGGAAATCATTAAACAAATTCAACACTTCTAGCGAAGCCTGTATCGTTGTATCAACACAAGTAGTAGAAGTTAGTATTGATATTAGTTTTGATTTAATGATAACAGAAACAGCTCCTTTGGATTCTATGATACAACGTTTTGGAAGAGTAAACAGAAAGCGAAATAGAGAAACTACTGGTAAATACAAACCTGTTTATGTTTTAAAGCCCTCTGAAGATAAGAAAGAGGCTTTACCATACGATGTGAAAGTTTTGAAAAGAAGCTATGACATTCTTCCAAATAATGAAGTATTGAAAGAAACTGAACTTCAAGAAAAAATTGACACAGTATTTTCTGAAATTGACTTAATGGATATTGAAACACATTCTGTTTATAAAGAATCGAAAAAATGGACTATTGATAAACTTACTCACCGCAAAAAGTCAATTCTTTTTGAATTACTTGAAATTGATAGTGTATCCTGTATCTTAGAGTCTGATGAAGAAAGTTACATTAATGCAAATTTTGAAGAGCGAATGATGATGGAAATACCTGCTAGGTATTGGCAAGTTAAAGCCTTATTACAATTAAAAGATTATGGTAACTCCCCTTTTATAGTTCCTGATAACTCATATTCAGAAGAAATTGGGTTTGATGTAAACAAAGCAAGAGAAGGAGAATATAATATTGAAAACTCATTTTTATAAAAACAAAAACTTATGATAGCATCTAAGATAGGGAAAACATTTTTGAAAGCATATAATCAGAAATATGACAAAGAATTTTCGGCTAAAGAGTTTTTTGATGAAATATATTTTGAACTCTTTTATAATCATTCGAGATACATGCAATGGGTTACAAATTCTCCTTTTGTCCAAATGAAGAAAGGGCAAAAGCCTCATTTATTAACTAAGCCTGAGAGAGAAGAAAAACTTGAAAATCTTCACGAAAAAATAGATGAAGGACTAAGAGATGCCAGTATTGTTATTGGGTATCCGGCATCAGAGGAAAAAGGTTTTGCTACCACATCTGGTTTAGTAACCGATATTGAAATTGATATTTCTGCTGAAAATGTATATTATTCTTGGCTAGGCGGCTCTCTCGGAGTTGGTGTTGCCGGAGGTCTGTCAATTCTATTTGATAATACGAAAGTATTATTAGCAATATTTGAAGGTTGGCAGAAATACCGTGAATTTCTTAATGACAAAAGCATTGAAAAACTTGCCGGAAATAAAATTAACTCATGGAATGGTCAGTGGTTAAATTATCATTCTAGTAGATTTTATAAAGAAGATTCCGATTTTTCAATACTATCAGGAGAAGGATTCTTTAAAGAAGTAAATACTGAGATAGTTATAGATACCGTAAAATGGAGCAGTCTATTTTTTAATCTTTCAAGAAAACTACCAAACCAAACACTTACAGGCTATGTATATAGTTTAGGGCAAACAAATAAAACTATCGGTTTTATACCCTTTAGATTTAGCGAAGCAAAAAACTTGAGCCAAACATACAAAAAGCTATTTGGTGATTTTGATGCAATGGAGCAACAAAAAGATTATGAGGAATTAATGGGAATTCATATAAAAAGAGCTTGCGAACTTGGCTCTATTGGCATTCAGGCACTAGAACCAAAAGATTTAAGAAAATATTTTAATAACGACAAAAATATAAAACTCACAAAATCTGCAAAAACAAAAGGCGATGAATCAGAAGAAGATTTTGTTTTTCGAGAACAAAAAACAAAGAAGAAACAATACGAAGAAACAATAAAATTTAGAACATATAAAATTTGGTTAATAACTATGATTACAAAAAACAAAGAAGAGGATTTAAACTATTCCTCTGAAATAGCTAAAAAGCTATCGGAATTCCGGGCATCGGACAAAAAAGGTTCTGCAAAATTCGGAAACCTTTTAACTGAACTATTTAAATCATCAAACAAAAAAATATTTCTGTCTAATCTTACAGACATACTAAATTTTGAAAAAGATGATAAAAAGGAATACTTAAAAGAGTTAAGAGATAGGGTGCATTTAATGAATAATGAAGACTTTGGATATTTTGCAACCCTCTTGAAATTTGATTATGCATATCAACAAAAAGAAAATTAATAACCTTAAAAATTATATTAAAATGAGTACAATTTATATTAGAACACTGAAACATGCCGAGCACACTGTTTTCGGAGTGGAAGATGGACAAAAAAAATATTTTGATCCAAAATTTAAAAGATATATGCCTTATTCGAGTGGACAACAAGTAAAACGTTCATTGATAGACAAGCTTTCATCTGTAATCAAAGAAGTTCCTGCTCCTACAACTTTTTTATTTGATGTAAATAAAAAAGGCGAGTTAAAAGAAGGTGAAGTATATGCAACTTGTGACCCAAGTTTTCCAGACCAGTTATTTGGTGGTTGGATGAAAGCTGGAAAAGGAGGAAAAGCCAGAACTATTAAAAGGCGAAGTCCTTTGTCCATTTCAGCTATGAGGGGTTTACATCCTCTACTAGCAGGTGTGCCAAAAGAGAACATTTCGTTTGACAGAAGTGACAGACCAAATAATGAAGTGATAGTTAGAAATGAAAAAGGAGAAGCTTTAAACGACGACGAAGTAATAGCTCTACTGCAAGGCAAAGACAGAAGCTTAAGCAGAAAATGGATTCCAAATAATAACAGAGCAACTGGTCTTTTCGTGCAGGATATGGCTATTGACTTACGCAGATTATTTAGTATTTCATTAAATAGTTTTGAACCAGAAATAACAGCCGAAACCGAAGAAAGACTTCGAGAATTAGGATGGATAGAATCAGAAAATATTTTTGGCAAATGCTTAGTAGCACCCAAAAAAGAAAGGAAAAGATTAATTACAGCCTTAGCAGAAGCAATAATTGATTGGACAATTACATCTAACCAATCTCGTACATTTAGTTTAATGGAAACATTGGCAGTTACTATTGGCGAAAATGCTAATAAAATTGCGTCAAGTATTCGTGCAAAATTATCGGAAGAGGAAGACGATAAAGCAACACCAATAATTGAGGAAGAAATAGAAGGGATTGACACTTTTGTTTCGACTGCTGCAAGTGGTTACATACGCACTAAAAAAGAATCAATAGAAGCCATGGAAAAAGCAAAAGAAAAATTAGTTGAAAAAATGCTAGCTTTTGATTACGAAAAGCAATTATAAAGTATTGCATCTAAGTTGCATATGATTTTTTTCAAAATGCAAATTCTCTCCGCAGTGCGGAGAGAATTGAATTAACATAGTAAAATTATAAATGTACAGATATAATATATTGTAAATCAGTAATTTAAGTAAAAATTAAACGTAGTAAAAAAGAGGTGTTGTATTTAAAGTTCTTACAAATTAGATACACATTTTTACCATAACAATATTACATTTGCGTATAATAATATTATGTCTTATCTTTGGTGTTTTACCGAGTTTATAACATAATAATGTTATGACAAAAATGCAATTTGATTTTTTAGAATTACTAGATGGTTATGGATATGACATCTTTACTATTGACATGATACGACATCATAATTCATTTTCAGAGGAAGGACTATCTCAAGTTTTGTTTAGTCTTACTCAAT
>QMPG01000307.1 GCA_003648455.1 Bacteroidota bacterium | reverse complement strand
GAAAACTGAGAATAGTATCCCGAATCAAGAAAAATATTGCTAAATTTGACCTGAATCCAAATGATATTGGATTTGCTAACTTACAGATAATCAGTAATAAGATTTGACGTTAGTCTCAATTTAGAAACAAGAAAAAATGAAGAATTATCTAATAATAACAGTAATAGTTTTAATAACCATAAATATGAAAGCACAAGAGCAAAAATTCTATTATAATGACTCTGACTATATAACTTTTATAAAAAAAGGAAGTGGTTCTATAAGCTTAGTATATTTACACGGATTTGGTGCATCAAAAAATAGTTGGGATGATTTTTACCCTTTACTTGATTCCACAAAATATACATCATATCTTATAGATTTAAAAGGATTTGGAAATTCTTCAATTCCAAAAGACAATAAATATTCCTTGAATGAAAACAAAAAAATCCTAACTAAATTTATTGATTCAAATGTTACGCAAGAATATTACTTATTTGGACATTCATATGGTGGTGGAGTTTCATTATTATTGGCAACATCAAAAAAACTTAGGAATAAACCAAAGTTGCTTATTCTAATGGATTGTGCTGCATATAACATTGACACACCATTTTTTATCAAGTATCTTCAAAATCCTTTTCTAAGTAATACTATGTATCTTTTTTCAACACCTAAAATCCGAGCAAAATTCACTTTAAACAGAATAGTAAATGAAGAAAATTACACAAAGAAAATTCTAAATAGATATGTTGAATCATTTAAAGGAGCTGGAAAAAAATATTCATTTGTACAATCAGCTAAACAAATTGCTCCTGAGAATTACGAGCAATTAATTGCTGAATATAGCAAAATTAAGACACCTACCTTAATAATTTGGGGTAAGCAGGATATGGTATTATCAGTCAAACAAGGAGAATTGTTATCAAAACAAATTGAGAATTCAAAATTAGTAATTATAGATATTTGTGGACACATACCACAAGAAGAAAAGACCGACGAAACATTTAAAATTGTAGAAGCATTTATAAACAATCAATAGAGATGAACTATACCGAACTTATTAAATTATATGTGCCTTTAATATTATTTGCATTTTTTCTGATAATATTTATCGTATCAAGACGTAAAGACGAAAAAATATTTACTGTTAAATTTGAGCATTTTGGACTGAATATTAGGTTTCCTATAAAATCTTTTCTATTGCAAAAGTTTATTTTGATTGCATTTGCATTTTTTTCTCTAACATTTTATATTTCATATGATTTTTCAAAATTTTTCCCTGAAAAATTAAAGATGGAAGTGTATTTTGATAAAGAAGGAATCAAAGATTGTTTAGAAATGTTTTCTCAAGATGAAATTGCGAGTTTAAATATTCTATCTCAAGATTACGGCAACTACCAATCAGATTATTACGAGAAAATAAATATAGAAGCCCGTAGAATTTTACAAATGGAATTTTTGTCATTAAATAAAAAATATTTGCACAGCGAAGGAGAAACAACATTTATTGTTAAAAAAGGTAAAGGAATTCAATCTTATTATATTGAAGAATCTGAAGGTGAATTAAAACATTTTGTAGAAATACCAAAAACAAAAATTAGAACATTCAATACATATTTTGAGAAAATAAATTCTCCGTCAGATAAAATAAACGCAACATTTTATGATATATTTATCAACAATAAAGTGATTTTAAAACCACGATTCAAGCAAATCATTGCAGAAAACATTAAATCAGAAGGAAAAATATTTGACCATATTTTAGGTGGATATACAATCTTAAAATTTTTCCCATACCCAAAATATTCAAATACCATATATTTATTAGAATTAGAAAATGTTGGACTAATACCAGTTGGCTATGCAGTATATAGATAATAAAGATATTCTTATTATTATTAATCCTAATTCAGGTAATAAATGTGTAAAAAAGATTGTTAAAGAAATCAATTCTTTAAGTTATAGTATTGCATTTGTTATTACAAACAACATAGTTGAATTAGAAAAGGTATTTGCATCAAGCATCGAAAAATACAAAGTATTTATTGTTGTTGGTGGCGATGGTACTGTTAATGAAACATTACAATATTTATACGATAGAAATGATAAAATTTTAGCTGTATTGCCAGCAGGCTCTGGAAATGGTTTTTCCAGAGAACTTGGATTTAGAAATTCAATAAAATCCTTAATCAGCGACACAAAAAAAGGAGAATTAATAAATGTTGATATTCTATCAATAAACGAAAATTTATGTATTAACACCGCAGGTTTAGGTTTTGATAGTTTTGTTGCTCATATTTTTCAAAAAAGTAGTGGAAGGGGCTTGAAGAACTACATTTATTCTACAATTAAATCAATATTTACATTCAAGCCTTTTAATGCAAAAATAATATTAGGTAGTGATATTATTCAAGGTGAATTTCAAATGATTACTATTGCTAATACACGACAATTTGGAAATAATGCGATAATATCTCCACAATCAAATCCTACTGATGATACTTTCGAGATAGTTTTAGTTAACCCATTTCCATTTTACCTATATCCAATCTTCGTGATTAAACTTTTTTTAGGAACCTTGAAAAATTCTAAATATATAAAATATATAAAAGTAAAAGATAGTGTTTTTATTGAATCTGAATTTAAAAAATACCACGTTGATGGAGAACCTAAAATTTTCATAAAAAAATTATCAATAAAAATGCTAAAAAACAAAGTGAGAATAATAAAAACGGCACACAACAAAGGCTCATAAATAATTGCCGAGATAGTAGTATAATCAAGCATTATTGCTCGTATGAAGCTCATTGTAAATTGAAATATTATTGCTTCGAAATCGGCAACTATTCATAGCCCAACCGTTAGGGCACATTTGAAAAAACACAGTATATTATGACATCCAGATTTTATAAATTGATTATTTTTTTAATAACTATTTCAATATACAGTTGTCAATATTCCCATCATACTAACAATACAGACTCAAGGACTACTACAATAAGTGGTAGAATTATAAATCACGACACAAATAATATTCAAATTGAATTCGTAATAAACAGAATAGGATCTCGACAAGAGAGAATCCCATATAAAATTGATCATTTGGGTAATTTTAAAGTCAAATTTGAAAGTTATATTCCAACAGAGACCTATTTATGTTACCAATCAAGCATTTCAGTATTATCAAATGCAGGAGATAGTATATATTTAGTAATTGACGGTAGCAAAAAAAATGATGTTGATATTTTAGAATCCATCAAGTTTAGTGGTGACAATAAGCAAGTTAATAGAGAATATTCTCAGTTTCTACAATTATTTTTCAAGAATAGAATTGATGAAGATTTTAGATATGAAAAAATTATAGACCTATCACCTTCTCAATACATAAAGTTTGAAGATAGCCTAAAAAATGAAAATTTTAAACTATTTAATAATTTCTCATCTAATAAAATTCTAAAAGAAGAAACAAAAGTTTGGATTTCTTCTTTTATTGAAAATCAATATTATTATCCTGTGAATTTTTACCCATACTATCATGGAATGCTTAATAACTTAAATCAGTCAGAATGGAATGCCCCAATTGAATACTATTCTTTTCTTGAAGAAAGATTACCATTAACTGAATCGGACTTCGTTAGTAGTGATGCTTTTGCAACGTATATAAATTGCTATAGCGCATATATCTATAAAATTACAATGCAAGAACAAGAAAAAGTTCATGGAAACTCTTGGCTAGAAAAAATGACTGAAAATGAACTTGATTCTATTATTGTACATAGTATAATTGAACATACTTACGACAATTTATTAAAACAATTGTTACTGTCAGAATTCTTCAATAATAAACTAGAGAACTCTAAAGCATATACAATTGAAAAATTCCAACCTATTATCATAAAAAACATCACAGAACCCTGTTTGATTGAACCTATGCTTAGAGAATATAAATTAGTGAAAGAAACTAATGAGAATCCTATATTATCGCCTGATCTAAAAATAATAGAAATTGACTCATATAATCTTGAAAATATATTTGATACAATTCTTTTTCAAAACAAGAATAAAATAATATTAATAGACTGTTGGGCCACATGGTGTAGTCCATGCCTAAGTGAGTTCCCATACAGTAATGAACTAATAACTAAGATGAAAGATAAAGATATTGAGTTTGTATTTATCTGCTTACAATCAAAAGAGGATGCATGGAAAGCTAAATTAAGTAGATATAATTTGACAGGCAAGCATTACTTTCTTGATGCATCTCAAAGCGATGAATTTATGAGCAAGTTCAGTATAAATGGATTCCCATATTATTTCCTGATTGGAAAGTCAGGAGAAATAATAGATAAAGGTTCTCATTTAAGACCAAGTGATAAATCAACAACAGAGAAAATTAACTCACTATTAAGAAAAAACGTGCCCTAACACGCAATATAAATAATTGGGCAGACAGTACTAAATATGAGTATTTTAACATTAATTAAACTGTGTAGTAAATTGAAAGTTTGGTGTTTCAAAATGCCCAACTTTTCATATTGCCACCGTTAACTGCAAGGCTGGTTTCCCAAATAAATCAAGGTGACTCTTTTAAATTATCGTTCTTACACATAAGTTACAGACGG
>QMPG01000306.1 GCA_003648455.1 Bacteroidota bacterium | reverse complement strand
CTTTTTAATAATGATGATAAAAAGTTTGCTGATTTTATTGAAATAAGAAAAAAAGGAGTTGGTGAATTTATTATTAATTCAATTAAGAAATAGGAAGTGAGAATTAAGAATTAAGAATTAAGAATTCGTAATTAAAATAAAAACATGAAAAGATTAATTAATTTTATTTACATAATATGTTTCGCACAAACTTTGTTTGCTCAAAGTTCAGACACATTATTTTTGGATGATTGTTACAATAAAGCAGTTAAAAATTATCCTTTGTATGAACAAAAAGATTTGTATAAGTCGGCGAGTAAGTTGAGGCTGAAAAATTACTCAACAAATTATCTGCCGACATTAGACTTTAATGCACAGGCAACCTACCAATCGGATGTTCCGGGGATTGAAATGCCTATGATGAATATCTCGAAAGTTTCGAAAGATCAATATAGAGCGAGCATTGATTTGAAGCAGGTTATTTACGACGGTGGTCTTACAAGCTCTCTAAAAAAAATTGAAAAAGCTGATTTTGATGTTCTTGAAAATCAGCTTGATGTTGAGCTTTATAAATTAAAGGAAAAAGTTAATAATATATATTTTTATGTTCTTTTGCTTCAGGAGAATGAAAAGCTTTTAAATACAAAAATTAATGAAATTAAAGAAAGACAAAAAAATGTTGAATCATCAGTAAAAAACGGTGTATTATTAGAATCTAATATTGATGTTTTAGAAGCTGCATTGTTAAAAACTAATCAGCAACTAATTGATGTAAGAGCTGGAGAGAAGGCTGCTTTCTTAATGCTTCAGGATTATATAAAACAACCAATTGATGAAAAATCAATTCTTGTGTTGCCAAAAATTGAGATTGATTTTAACGATAGCATTAACCGACCCGAAAATAAATTGTTTGATAATCAGATAAATAAGATTGATTTAACTTCTAAATTAATATCTAAAAAACGTAATCCAAAATTAATTGGTTTTGGTCAGCTTGGATATGGTCGCCCGGGATTAAACATGCTAAGCGATGATTTTGATACGTATTATATTTTTGGTGCTAAAGTAAGTTGGAACATCTGGGATTGGAAAAATACAGGTCGGCAAAAAGATGAATTGTCAATACAAAAAAACATTATTAATACTCAAAAACAAACATTTGACAATAATATTAATATTGTTCTTGACAAAGAGAAATGTGAAATTGAAAAATTCGAAGACCTAATTGAGACTGATAAGGAAATAATTAAACTAAGAACAAAAATTTTAAAACGTTCGGCTTCAAAATTGGAAAATGGTGTTATCACTTCAAGCGATTATCTTGTTGATTTGAATGCTGAAACACAATCGAAAATAAATCTTAAAACTCATAAGATTCGCCTTGTGCAATCAAAAATAAATTATTTAACCATTAAGGGAAATTAGGAATTTAGAATTACGAATTAGGAATAAAAAAAACCTGTCAGGTTTCTCTAATTAATTGATAAAAAGATGAAAATTTTTATAATAGTTATAAAACAAACCTGACAGGTTTCTGTAAAATATAGAACAGTTGGGAATTTAGAATTACGAATTAGAATAAAAAATAAAAAAAATGAAAACAGTAATAAAATCAGCAATAATTATCAGCGTTTTTTTAGCGTCATGTTCTAATAATAATCATAGTTCAGATGCTTATGGAAATTTTGAAACAAAAGAAATAATTATTTCGTCGGAGGCAACAGGTAAAATTATTGATTTAAATATTGAAGAGGGGCAAACAATAACAAAGAACTATATTGTTGGAATTGTTGACACAACTCAACTGCATTTGAAAAAGCAGCAACTCTTAGCACAAAAAAGTTTAATATATTCGAAGTTAAGCAATGTGAAAGCACAAATTGCTATTCAAAATGAATTACGCAAAAACATTATGCTTGATAAAAAGCGAATTGAAAAAATGTTTAATGATGGTGCAGCTACTCAAAAACAATTTGATGATATAAACGGCAAGCTTAATGTTATTGACAAGCAAATAAAAAACATTGAGATTCAGAATATTACTATTAATAATGAAGCTAATGTTTTATCGAAACAAATTGCTCTGGTTCAAGATCAGATTCAAAGGTGTTTGATTAAGAATCCTATAAAAGGAACTGTGCTTGATAAGTATGTTGAGCCTTTTGAAATGGCAGTTGCAGGTAAGTCGCTTTACAAAATTGCCGATATTAAAAAAATGTATTTGCGAGTTTACGTTAGTGGTTCACAATTATCGGAAATAAAATTAGGACAAAAAGTAAAGGTATTAATTGATAAGGGTAAAAATGATTTTAAGAAGTTAGATGGAATAATTACATGGATTTCAGACGAAGCTGAATTTACACCCAAAATTATTCAAACCAAAGAAGAAAGAGTTGACCTTGTTTATGCTGTTAAAGTATTGGTTAATAATAATGGAGAAATTAAAATAGGAATGCCCGGAGAAGTGGTGTTTAATTATTAGTGCCGGCACGAAAACTCGTAAAATTTTAGTTGCGATGTCATTTCGAACGAAGTGAGAAATTTCATTCAACTTATATACACTGTGTTATTAGATTTCTTCTCCGCCGGCTGGCGGATCGAAATGACAATATGGGTGTTTTCGTACAAACACTAATTAAAAATTCAAAATGATTAAAGTTCAAAACATACACAAAAGTTATGCTGATGTAAAAGCTCTAAAAGACATCTCATTTAATGTGTCGAAAGGTGAGTTGTTTGGTTTTATTGGACCCGATGGTGCAGGAAAAACTACTTTATTAAGAATATTAACAACTTTGTTGTTGGCAGATGAAGGGAGTGCAAAAGTTAATGGTTATGATCTTGTTAAAGATTATCTGAAAATTAGAAAGATTGTTGGATATATGCCGGGGAAATTTTCTTTATATCAGGATTTAACGGTTTTGGAAAATCTCGAATTTTTTGCAACGGTTTTTGGGACAACCATTGATGAAAATTATGATTTGATTAAAGATATTTACTCTCAAATTGAACCATTTAAACATCGGCGAGCGGGAAAATTATCTGGAGGAATGAAACAAAAATTGGCTCTGTCGTGTGCTTTAATTCATAAACCCAAAATTTTAATTTTAGATGAGCCAACAACCGGAGTTGATGCTGTTTCGAGAAAAGAATTTTGGGATATATTAAAGAATATTCAAAAAAAAGACATCTCAATTTTAGTGTCAACACCATATATGGATGAGGCAAGTCTTTGCGACCGAGTTGCTTTAATCCAAAAAGGTGAATTTCTGTCAATTAATACTCCCGAAAATATTATTAAATCGTTTGATAAAAATCTTTTGGCTGTGCGTGCAAATAATATGTATCAGTTATTGCTCGATTTGAGAAATTTTGAACATACCGATTCTGTTTTCCTTTTCGGACAATATCTGCATCTAACAATGAAAAATAATTTATCTGATAAAGAATTATTAAATAATTATCTGATAAGCAAAAAATACTCGAAAATTGAAATTGTTGATATTAAGCCAAATATTGAAGACTGTTTTATGGATTTAATGGGGAAGAATTAGGAATTACGAATTAGTGAATGCACGAAAAACCTTGAAATTTTAATTATGCTGTCATTTCGAACAGCTTGTCCCGAAAATCGGGAATAGTGAGAAATCTCACTCAACTTATATACACTGTGTTATGAGATTTCTTCTCCGCCGGCTGGCGGATCGAAATGACAATATAGAAACTTATTAAGAAAACTAAAAAACTACAATGAACACTGAGAAAAAAATAATAAGAGCAAAAGGTTTAACTAAGAAATTTGGCAATTTTACTGCTAATGATAATTTGACATTTGAGGTTTATCAGGGAGAGATATTTGGTTTTCTTGGAGCTAACGGAGCAGGTAAAACAACGGCAATGAGAATACTTTGCGGTTTGTCGTCACCAACTTCGGGTGAGATTTCGGTTGCAGGTTATGATGTGTATCATGAAGCTGAGAAAATTAAAAAGAACATAGGTTATATGAGCCAAAAATTTTCGTTATACGAAGATCTTACTGTTACTGAAAATATTAGGTTCTATGCCGGCATTTATGGTATGTCGCGAAAGCAAATAAAGGAAAAGACAAAAAGGTTGTTAGAAGAATTGGATATGTATAATTATAAAGATAAGCTGATTTCATCGCTGCCACTTGGATGGAAACAAAAATTAGCTTTTTCGGTTGCAATATTTCATAATCCTAAAATTGTTTTTCTGGATGAGCCCACAAGTGGAGTTGACCCAATTACTCGACGACAATTTTGGAATTTAATTTACAAAGCAGCAAATACCGGCATAACTGTTTTTATCACAACACATTATATGGATGAGGCAGAGTATTGCGACAGAGTATCAATTATGGTTGACGGTAAGATTGAAGCATTAGATACTCCTCAAAAATTGAAAGAAAAATTTAATGCGGAAAATATGAACGATGTTTTTTTGAAGATTGCAAGAAGAAGATAATTATGAATTTAGTAATGAACTTTCAACTCTAGTGCTTTTTCGGATTTGCAATCCGAAAATATAAGTAAACGAGATTAATTAGTGTGCATACGTAAAGTAATGAAATTTAATTCAAACTGTCATTTCGAGCGATAGCGAGAAATCTTGTTCCCT
>QMPG01000305.1 GCA_003648455.1 Bacteroidota bacterium | reverse complement strand
TGTAAATGATAACAAAATAGTTGAAGGAATTGATGAAAATGTAGAAGAACAACTTGCAAAAGAAAGAGATAATTTGAGTAATAATAAGCAAAAATTATATCGGTGTTTTTTATTAGAAAAACACATTATAGATTACAAAGGCAAGAAATTAATTTATTTGTTTATTCCGGTATCATCGCAAGTTCATAAAACAGCCGGTAAAATATACGTCCGCAGTGCCGACGGCGATTTTGTGTTAAACACCGATGCTCAAATAAAACAAATATACATAAGAAAATCTACGGAATATTCCGAGAATAAAATATATCCATATCTTTACGAAAGTGATTTTGCCGACGGAATAGTAAAAAGAGTTAGAAAAATTATAAGAATTTATCGTCCCGACCACCCTTGGAACGAATTATCCGACAATGAATTTTATAAAACAGCAGGTTTATACAGAAAAGATATACAGACAGGTAAGGAAGGATTTACAATGTCGGCATTATTATTGTTCGGAAAACCGGAAACCATAGGAAGTGCAATTCCGCACTACAAAATTGATGCGCTTGTAAAAATAGAAAACCTTAACAGATACGATGACAGAATAAACATAAGATGCAATTTAATAGAGGCTTATGATAAATTAATGGCATTTATAGAAAAACATTTACCCGACAAATTTTATTTGCAAGGCGACCAAAGAATTTCTTTGCGTGAAAAAATTTTCAGAGAAATTGTAGCAAATATTTTAATTCACCGAGAATATACAAATGCTTTTCCTACAAGTTTGATAATTTACAAAGATAAATTAGTCTGTAAAAATGCAAATAAACCGCATCAATGGGGAAAATTATTACCCGGAAAATTTGAACCGTTTCCTAAAAATCCGCACATTGCACAAATCTTTACTCAAATAGGACGTTCGGAAGAACTCGGAACCGGAATAAAAAATGTATTTCATTATAATAAAATTTATTCAAATACCGAAAATAATGATTTTTCAGAAGATGATGTTTTTGTAACAACTGTTCCTCTGAAAATTTTAAAAAGTGTAAGTGACCCTGTAAATGACCCTGTAAATGACCCTGTAAATATTCGTTTAAATTTAATATTAAAATTATTAAAAGAAAATAAATATTTAACAAAAGAAAAATTAGCTGTTGAATGTAGTGTTAGTGTTGAAACAATAAAAAGAGATATTAGGAAGTTAAAAAAACAAAATAAAATAAAACGAGCAGGCTCGGATAAATCAGGAAAATGGGAAGTTCTGAAATAAAAAAATTATTTGTACCATAAAATCGGCACATTGCACAAATTTTTATTCAAATGGGACGCTCGGAAGAATACGGAACAAGAATAAAAAATGTATTTTAGTATAATAAAATTTATTCAAATACAGAAAATAATGATTTTTCAGAAGATGATGTTTTTGTTACAACTGTTCCTTTAAAAATTTTAAAAAGTGTAAATGACCCTGTAAATATTCGTTTAAATTATTAAAAGAATAAATAAATGTCCGACATAGCAATAAAATTAGAAAACATATCCAAACAATACCGTCTCGGTGTGGTGGGAACCGGTACGCTCAGCCATGACCTGAACAGATGGTTTGCACGTGTGCGAGGCAAAGAGGATCCGACCCTGAAAATCGGACAATCAAATCAACTCTCACAAGCCGGAGGTGATTATATTTGGGCATTAAAAGACATAAACCTTGAAGTTAAAAAGGGTGAAATTCTTGGAATAATAGGAAAAAACGGTGCCGGAAAAAGTACTTTGTTAAAATTGCTCTCCCGCGTTACCGGTCCCACAACCGGACAAATTAAAGTAAACGGAAGAATAGCCAGCTTGCTTGAAGTCGGTACCGGTTTTCACCCGGAACTCACCGGTCGTGAAAACATTTTTTTAAACGGAGCCATTCTCGGCATGCGCAAGTGGGAAATAAAGAAGAAACTCGATGAAATTGTAGATTTTGCCGGCGTTGCAAAATACCTTGACACACCTGTTAAGCGTTATTCCTCCGGTATGTATGTAAGATTGGCTTTTGCAGTAGCCGCCCACTTAGAACCGGATATCCTGGTTGTTGATGAGGTTCTTGCCGTAGGTGATGCCGAATTTCAAAAAAAGGCTATAGGCAAAATGCAGGATGTAAGTAAAGGCGGAGGACGGACGGTGCTTTTTGTAAGTCATAATATGGCCTTAGTTCAAAATTTATGCCCAAAATCTATACTTTTGGAAAATGGAAGTGTAGATTTATATTCTGATACTGATATTGTGATAGACAATTATCTGCTTTCTTCTAAAAATCAAGAAAATAGAATACAAAAATCTCAATTCTTGAAAAGTATTGTGTTGATTAATAGTAATTCGAAGGAAACTAATAAAATAAAAACAAGGGAATCTTTTAGTTTAAAATTTGTTTTTGAAGATTTGAAAAAAATACCATTTGCAAGTATTGGGGTGATAATTAAAAATTCAAAGGAACAGTGGGTCACGAGTTTTACTTCGGATATGCAACCTATTGAGTTTGATAAAGATAGAGTAAAAAAAGAGAAGATAAGTCTTTTTTTAGAAAATGTTCCTCTTAATCCTGGCGAGTACTCTGTAGATGTGAGTATTAGTCAAAAAGGTGACGGAAGAATAGAATATCTGGAAAATATAATTTATTTTGATATTATAGATTCTGATATTTATAAAACAGGTTTTAGGCTGTCTTCTTATTTTGGAGTATTTCATTTAAACGGAAAATGGGAGATTGAAAAATGAGTTTAAAAAACAAAATACGTTTATTTTTTGAATATAAAATTAAAAAACCAATTAAATTTTTTCGTAGAAATTTAATAATTAAACGTAATTTTCCAAAGGGGGTTATTGTTGACGGAGATTATAAAAAAATATTTATAGGAACAAATACAATTATTGAACCCGGGGTTGTTTTAAGTATAGTACTTTCAGGCAAAATTACAATTGGAAATAATTGTGAAATTAGGCGTGGTACGATTATTTCAACACACGGAGGAGACATTGTTATTGGAAATAGTTGCAGCTTAAACCCTTATTGTGTTATTTATGGAATGGGGGGGTTGAAAATTGACGATTATGTCAGAATTGCCACACATACATCTATCGTTCCCTCTAATCATAGAATTGATAGCATTGATGAACTTATTATTAACCAAGGACTATCAAAAATAGGGATAAAGATTAACAAGAACGTTTGGATTGGAGCAGGAGTTGTTATTTTAGACGGAACTGTCATCAATGAGGGTGTTGTTGTTGCAGCAGGAGCCGTTGTAAAAGGAATTATCAAAAAAAACACTGTAATTGGAGGAATTCCGGCAAAAATTATTAAATATAGACAAAACAACATAAAATGAAACATTTAATTTATTTATGCTTTATAAAAGTTAAATATTTAAACAAATTCAAAAAATTTAGCTTTTATTATAATTGACACATTCCTTAAAAAAATATAAGAATTAATTTTATATTAATATATAAAATTGTTATTCAATCAAAAAATAAAAATAATGAAATTGCGTAGATTTTTTTCACGTTTGTTTTTTATTATTACAAATAATAAATTTAAAAATATGGTTTTAAATAAACCTATTTATATATTTCACCATATTCCTAAATGTGGTGGTACCAGTGTTAGAAAAGCTCTTGCAAAACGCTTTATTATTCTATCAGACTATAGACCGATTAACGATTCTTTTTATATAAAAAATAAAATAAACATAAAAAAAATAAATATAGAATATTTACATTCATAAGAGAACCTTTGTCTTTAAGAATTTCTTTATATTACTATGAAAAAACACATAATATAATAAATAAAGATAGACTTTTAACAGAAGAATTAGAGTTAAGACCTAATTATATTGCCAATATTTTGGGTTGTAATACTGACAACTATAAAGAAAAAATAAACTCTTCTTTTTTTATTGGAATATTTGAAAAAATAAACGAATCTTTTAAATTATTTGTAAAGTTGATAGAAAGCAAAGAAGTTACATTACCCAAAGAAAATGTTTCTCAAAAAGATAAGCAAGAAAAAAACTTTACGTCTCAACAAATAAAAAACTTTAAAGAAAATAATAAATTAGATTATCTTATCTGGGATTATTGTTTAAAAAAATATGAAACACTAAAAAATAAGTATTTATGAAATTTTATCATAAAATATTGCGGAAAATAGCTTCAACAATGGGCTATACTATTATAAAAACTGGTAAACATGCCGAAAATGCTAAATATGAAGCAGAAATTAATCACTGGAAAAAAAGTTTAATTAATTACCAAAATTGGTATACCGGAAAAATTGATGAATTCTACGAAGAAAAAACTCCGACAGCAGAACAAAAAATTACTAAATACTCATTAGAAGTAAATGCAACTTTAACTTGGCAAAAAGTTCATCAACGAACAAAATATCTTGAAGACTTGCAGTTAAATGAAAATGCTTTTGAGGGGAAAACTATTATTGATGTCGGTTCCGGACCTCACCCCAGTGCATTAGCATATAAAAATTGTAAAATATATTGCTTAGATCCATTATTTCCTGATTATTTAAAAGCTGGTTTCCCTTTTCATTACTACGAAGACAGAGTAAAATTTGCGTATGGATTTTCTGAAAATATGCCGT
>QMPG01000304.1 GCA_003648455.1 Bacteroidota bacterium | reverse complement strand
TAAGGTACTTTGCAATTTTTTTGTCGGTGCGCAATGTTCGTCCACCAAAAGCAATTGTTCTTCCCATCAAATTATGGATTGGAAAAATAATTCGGTCGCTAAACCGGTCAAATATCCTATCCTCATTTTTTATGGTTAATCCTGTACTTTCCAAATATTCAAGCTTATAACCTTTATGTATTGCTTCTTGAGTAAAAGCATCTTTTTTGTTTAAACAAAATCCGAGTTGAAATTTATTAATAATAGGTTCTCTAAAACCTCTCTCTTTAAAATAACTCAAACCCACATTCCTACCCTCTTCGGTATTTAACAAATTCTCGGTAAAATATTTTTGAGCATACGAAGTAACAATTAAAGAACTTTCAATCTGGTTTTTCTTATCAACATCTTCACTTGTCATCTCTTTTTCGACAATCTCAATATGGTATTTTTTAGCAAGAAATTTTAAGGCCTCATAATATGAGAGGTTTTCATGTTCCATGATGAAAGTAACAGCATTACCGCCCTTTCCACAACCAAAACATTTAAAAATTCCTTTTGATGGAGAAACTGTAAACGATGGTGTTTTTTCGTTATGAAAAGGACACAATCCCAAATAATTAACACCACGTTTTTTTAATGTAACAAAATCCTGCACTACATCAACAATGTCAATTGCATCAAAAATTTTATCTACTGTTTCTCTATCAATCATTTAAGGTATTTATATTTTTATTGGTATTGACAAAACTCAATTCATCTTTACAATCATAATAATTATTATATTCAATCCCTTTAGGATTGATTTTAACGTGATTAATTTAATACCACAGGTTTCACCTGTGTCTATTCTGATTAAATCCCTTTCGGGATTTTTTATAAAAACCTTTGCTCTTTCAGATTGCAAATCCGAAAGAGCTGTGGAGACAAATTATAATTCTACTCTTCTACCCAATCGCCATTTTCTTTAATTAAAGCAATTAATTCGTCAACAGCATTTTTTGTTGGGATATTTTTCTTAATAAGCTGCTTGCCTTTATAAAGAGTAATCTTATCTTTTCCTGATCCTACATATCCATAATCGGCATCAGCCATCTCACCCGGACCATTAACAATACATCCCATAATTCCAATTTTTAAGCCTTTTAAATGCGATGTTCGTTTGCGAATAATTGCAACTGCTTCTTCAATATTATACTGTGTTCGTCCGCAAGATGGGCATGAAATATATTCTGTTTTAGATGTTCTTACTCTGCTTGCCTGCAAAATATTAAAAGCTGTTTTGTTAACATTTTCACAATCAATATTGCTATCTGTCAGCCAAATACCCTCGCCAAAACCATCAATAAACAACATACCTGTATCACAGGCACTTTTTATTTGCAAATCTTCAATACTATTGTCTGAATAAAACCGACTAATAATTACCGGTGTTTTAATCCCCTGATTTTTCAGCTCATAAAAAAAAGCTCTTTGCTCTGCTACTCCGTTAAGATTATTGGTTGTTAAAACAAAAACTAATGAATTGTCGTTTTTTGCAAGCTCAATAATTTGCTTATCAAGATTTGCATATTCAATTTTAACAAAATTCAATTTCTCGGATTTTTCTTTGGTATTAATATACTCATCAACAGTAAATAATGGATAAGTGTTTGAACTTTTTTCCCAGATTTCCGAATCACAAATAACTGCTAAATTATCGGGTAAAGAAATCTGAATATCATTATTCCCTGTATAAATATAATCGGCTGAGAAATTTGTTTTACGCCAAGTACTTTTCTTACTATCGAAAGCAAAACCTAATTTTTCAATGCTTTCGGTCGATATTTTTGTCTTGTGGCTCAAGTCAGCAATCACAACCGGAACATTGTCGCCACCAATATTATTTATCTCAATAGATTTTCTTTTGTTGTATTCAAAAGGATTTATATCTGATTCTGAAACAGGCTTAATTGTTTCGTGTTTTTCTCTATCATTAAAATAATTAAGGAGTTTTTTAGCAACAGCAATTTCGTTTTCCGACGCTTCGGTTAACGATACTCTAATTGTATCGCCAATACCATCGGCAAGAAGAGCTCCAATGCCAACAGCCGATTTTATTCGTCCGTCTTCACCTTCGCCGGCTTCGGTAACTCCTAGATGCAACGGGAAATCCATATTCTCTTTCAACATCTGATTAATCAGCAAACGATAGGCTTGAACCATTACTCTTGTGTTGCTCGATTTTAAAGAAATTACAACATCGGCAAAATCCTCATCAACACAAATGCGTAAAAACTCCATTGTTGCCTCAACCATACCATTTGGCGTGTCACCGTAACGACTCATAATTCTATCTGACAACGAACCGTGGTTTGTACCAATACGGATTGCTGTTTTGTGCTCTTTACAGAGATTTAGAAACGGAACAAAACGCTCGCGTATCTTTTCTAATTCTTGCTTATATTCCTCATCAGTATATTCTAATTGAATAAATGTTGCTCTTTTATCAATATAATTCCCGGGATTAATACGTACTTTTTCTAAAGTTTTTGCAGCAATATCTGCAGCTTTCGGGTTGAAATGAACATCAGCAATTAAAGGCGTATTATACCCTTTTTCAACTAACTCATTTTTTATGTTTATTAAATTCTCGGCATCCTTTGTCCCGCATGCAGTAAAACGCACATAATCGGCACCTGCCTTTATCATCTCAATCGACTGATTTACTGTTGCCTCTGTGTTGAGAGTTTCAGTATTTGTCATTGATTGTATGCGAATAGGATAATATCCACCAAGCGGAATATTGCCTATATTTACAACATGCGTTTTAAGCCTTGAAAATTGAGTTAAGCTGTTACAATATTTATAAAGTTGAAAGTTCATAAAGTTGAAAGTTGAATCCACTCCGAAAAGTGTTTTTCGTCATTACAATCCGCCAACCGGCGGAGAAGCAATCCCTACGTGTTTATTATCAACAGATTGCTTTGGGCTTCACCCTCGCAATGACGGCTATGAAGACTTCTCGGAGTGAACTCAAAGTTAAAAGTTTAAAATTTTACATAATAACAAAATTTATTTCCCAAGTTGTTGCTTAATAATTTTTGCAATATATTTTCCGAGAATGTCAAATTCGAGATTCACTACTGTTCCCTCTTTGAAATCATGAAAATTTGTAAGCTCATAAGTGAAAGGAATAATAGCAACCTGAAAAGATTTTTCTTTTGAATTCACAACTGTCAAGCTAACTCCGTTAACAGAAATTGAACCTTTTTCAACAGTAATATTTCCTTTGCTCGGGTCATATTCAAAAGTATAATACCAGCTACCCTGAGCCTCTTCAACCTTTGTGCAAACAGCAGTTTGGTCAACATGCCCCTGCACAATATGTCCGTCTAATCTTCCGTCTGACTTCATACTGCGTTCAACATTTACTTCATCGCCAACTTTTAACAATCCCAAATTTGATTTTATCAAGGTCTCTTTCATTGCAGTAACAGTGTATGTTTTATCGTCTCTTTTCACTACAGTTAAACAAACTCCGTTATGCGATATGCTTTGGTCAATTTTCAATTCACTTACAAAAGAGCAACTAAGTGTAAAATGAAGATTTTCCTGTTCTTTTTCTATTGCAACAACCTTTGCTGTTTCTTCTACTATTCCTGAAAACATTTGTCTATTTTTAGTTTAAATTTATTACTGCGAAGTTATAATTTTAAACTGTTTGAAAAAAATATTGTTAATAAGATTTTCTTAATTTTGAAAATCAGACAGTCCACCCAATGTAATTTTATATAAAACAACTGTCAATTATAACTTCTGCAATTATCTACAATCTAATAATTTTGAAAATCAAATCAAGCGTGATTGAAAATCAAAAAAAACTTTGATTATTTATTCAATTTTCACATCTTGCAGTAAATTATAACCTAATGCAAAAACCAGTAGTAAATATAATCACAACCTTAATTTTTTCAACGATATTTTTAAATTCTTTATCGGCACAAAGTTACAACTCAATATTTTTATCAGACACAAAAATAAATCCGGCTGACAGTAATAAGATTTTTTTCACTTTCGACAATACCAATTTTATTAAAGACAATGAATATTTCAATAAAATTGTTGAGGGATATACTTTTATCGGATTTTTTACTAATCAAAAAATCACTTATTTCCCGAGTAAAAACATTAAGATTGAAGGTGGCGTACATCTTCTTAAATATTCAGGACTCAATAAATTTACACAAATTAAGCCTATTTTCACTTTTCAATACCAACACAAAGATTTAAGCCTTTTGCTCGGAACTATTTATGGGACACTAAACCACAATTTACCTGAGCCTGTTTTTTCGTATGAAAATTATTTTACAAATAATATCGAAAACGGAATGCAGGTTTTATTAAACAAGACTTATCTTAAATCAGACACGTGGCTTAATTGGGAACAATTTATTTTACCAAGCGATACTATACAAGAAAAATTAACTTTTGGCTCGTCAAATCTATTTTTTCTGTCAGACACATCAAACACCATAATGCTAACCATTCCTTTGCAAGTGTTAATAGATCACACAGGCGGACAATCAACAAACACAAATTCAAATATTCAAACTCTTGTTAATAGTGATTTTGGATTCAATATAAAATATAAAGTTTTATCTAAAAGTATAAAATCAATT
>QMPG01000303.1 GCA_003648455.1 Bacteroidota bacterium | reverse complement strand
TACCGAATGGACTGCACAAATTATTGAATATTTGCGATAAATACAGTATACAAACAAATACTCTTAACCCATAAATATTCAATTTATGGATTAGGAGTTCTGAAATTTATGCTTAATCCACCCAAATTTTAAAGTGAGCCATTTATTGCTAATTCTTAAGCGTAGAAAAATTATGAATTTTTCGGGTTAAAATTCAACTTGTAATTTTGCTCTAATTCCAAACTTAGGAATGTCTGGTTTGTCCAAATATGATAAGCGCCACATTGCATCAATTCTAATAATCTTAAAAATATTCTCAATGCCTACACCTGCCTCAAAATAAGGTTTTGATAAATCATTTAATGTTTCGGGGAAAACAATAACCGCCCTGTTTTGATCATCTAATCTTCCTATCAATGCTTTGCCTTCAATAACTTCCCTCCATTTTAATTTTCGCAACAAAGGGAAATGATTAAAAAAGAAACCGTCAAAATGATGCTCTGCATATAAACTTACATACTCATCGCTTACAAATTCATAATAATTCATCATATTAAAAGCATAATCGTCAAAAGCATATGTTTCGTTACCTTCATGAAGTTGCAAAAAAGTATATGGAGTTTTGCCAAAATGTTTACCGGCATTAATCAAATATCTAAACCTTCCAAAAGGATTAACCGGAAATTGGTGCTCTACACTAAAATGCACCTTATAATATTCATAATCGCTATTAAACACATTTTTTAAGCCTGCTGTAAAATCAAAATTTAAAATTGGGTAATTTGTTCCCAAACTTGTACGTAAAAATTCACCTGAAATAAATTTTTCATTATAAGCAAAACGTGTATTTAACGTTATTTCAGAAGAGACCAATGTATTATAATTAATTGTATCATTTACATTATTTATATGCATAAAAGGCACATATTCGGTTGGGAATATTGTTCTGTGCACAATAATTAATTTATTTGAAAAACCCTGAAACCACTCTTTCTCAAAAAAACCTTTAAATTCATTAACCATTGTTAATTTTTTATTATATTCACGGGCAAGAACTGAAGATAAAATATTATCTTGAAGAAAAGCATTTTGGCTTTTACCCAACTGTTCAATATCATGTTGATATGAACCTCCTACTGAAATCCTGGGTTTTTTCGAAAACATATACAAAAATCCAAGCCCATATTTAAGCCTTTCATCTTTAACCCCATAAGCAAGATGACCGGTTAACATTAAATCTGTACTAAACTTATTGCTAGTTCTCCCTCCCAACTTAAATCTATTACCTTCAATTGGATTAAAACTATAAAATGTATAATATGGGCCATACTCAAAATTATCTTTAATATAATACCCTGTTACGAATGTAGTTACAATATCAACGAAAGTTTTAAAAACAGGAACTTCTTTTATAGAATCAACCATTTTATAAATAGATTCTTCCTTACAGGATAGCTTTTCATGTCTTATTTTTTTCCAATATTGAGGGTCTCTATCTAAGGCTCCATCTAAAGTAATTGTTTCTTGATTTGCATTATTGGAGAAAAAATTCTCTTCAAGGTGTTTTCCTATAACAATATTTTTATATGTAGTTGTTTTTCTTCCAAAAAAACCTGTTGCTTGGTCAGATATGTTGAAATCAACAAATAACTTTTGTTTTGTTAAAAACCAAACTTTATTATTTACTCTTGTATATTCAAGATCTGCAACGAAATCATTAACAAAGTTTATGTTTGCGTCTTTGGCTATTCTAATTTTAGTCCTTTTTATTGCAAATGTTGTGTCGTGAACCCAAAAATCTCCTGTAAATGTAGGCTCTTGTTTCCTCCTTGGTTTAAATGATATTTGATAACACCACTTATTATCAATATAAGCACTGTCAACTAAATAATATTTATAATATACCAAACCAAATTTTGCAATTGGACTTACAAAACCCTTTCCAAAAATATTTATATAATTATCATATATATTTACGTCTAAATACATTTGCCCGGTATATTTGGAAATACTTTCATTTTCAACTCCGGATATGTTGTTAGCCTTAATAATTTCTTTTTCTTTTCTTGGATTTTTCTGATAATAATAATCCGACAATGTTTCTGTTATAAACGCCGGCAGATATGATTTACCTGTCACAACTGAAGTGTCAACATAATCAAAAACAAATTGAAAATGTTTAAAAACCTTCTGCTTTTTAAATTCTTCGTCAATATTATTAATATCAATTTCCATTTTATTATAAACTTCATATTGATATGTCTCAATTTTAGCAGGATTATTTACAGACTTATTTGTAATAATTTTTCGAAATATTTTATGCGCAGGGTTTTCTCCGGGTTTTACAACTACTTCTTGTAAATTAATATTTTCTGTTTCAAGATTAACATTAATTGTTTGAAACACATTCTTGTTTATCTTGTAGCTCTTTTTTTTATAACCCATATAAGACACATTGATAGAATCTGAAGGATGTCTGGTCTCAATAAAATAATTGCCTTTAAAATCGGTGATAGTTCCAATTGTAGTTCCTTTAAAAGAAATATTTACAAATGGTATAGGTTCTTTAGTTTCAGAATCTATTACTTTTCCTCTTATCTTAGTCAATTGTGCATCAACATTTTGACAAGTAAAAAAAACAAAAAAGATATATATATAAATATTCTTATATTTCAATTTCAGTATATGCATTCTTATATTAATAAAATTAAAAAGTGGAAATCGTTTATTAGATAAAATGTAAGTATAATGAATTTATCTCAATTCAAAATTTTTTCCCAAATAAACGCTCCTAACTCTTTCATCTTCAGATAATTCCCTAGCTGTTCCTGATTTTAATATACTACCTTCAAACAACAAATAAGCTCTATCTGTTATTGATAATGTTTCATGCACATTATGATCTGTAATTAATATACCAATATTTTTGTCTTTTAGCTTACTAACAATTTCTTGAATATCTTCTACAGCTATTGGGTCAACTCCGGCAAAAGGCTCGTCAAGCAAAATAAATTTTGGCTCTAATGCTAATGCTCTTGCAATTTCTGTTCTTCGTCTTTCTCCTCCCGACAACTGAATACCAAGACTTTTTCTTATCCTTCCCAGACCAAACTCTCTCAATAAAGATTCCAACTTATCTTTTTGTGCGTCTTTTGAAAATTCCGACATTTCAAGAACTGCCTTAATATTATCTTCAACACTTAATTTGCGAAAAACTGAAGCTTCTTGAGCCAAATAACTTATACCATATTTCGCTCTTTTATAAACAGGTTCCCTTGTAATATTATTATTATCTAAAAATATATTCCCGGAAAAAGGCTGAATTAAACCAACTATCATATAAAATGAAGTTGTTTTCCCAGCGCCGTTAGGTCCAAGCAATCCAACAATTTCTCCCTGATTTACTTTTATCGAAACATCTTTAACAACTGTTCTTGAACGATATTTCTTTACCAAATTTTCGGTCCTTAACTGCATATGTTATTTATTATCTTTTTAAATAGAACTTACAAATAACGGAAATTATTTTTTCTAATACGAATTTATTATCTTTTATTTAAATTTGTAATACTTTTTTACAATTTTATAAAAAATATAACCAGTTAATCCATTTGAAATGTCAAATATCATTACACCAAATTTTGAAAATATTGTTGATTCTTATAATAGAATTATTAAATATTCTCACAATACTCCTGTATTAACGTCAAAAAGCATTAATAATTTTTTAAATACTAACATCTTTTTTAAATGTGAAAATTTTCAAAAAGTTGGTGCCTTTAAATTCCGAGGTGCAATAAACTCAATTCTGTCTTTATCAAAAGCCGAATTACAAAAAGGTGTTGCAACTCACTCTTCCGGAAATCATGCTGCAGCTTTAGCTTTGTCTGCAAAAATTGTTAATACAAAAGCATATATTGTTATGCCCCAAAATGCACCTGAAATTAAAAAACAAGCTGTGAAATCATATGGTGCAATTATTACATACTGCGAACCAACTCTCGACGCAAGGGAAACTAACTTAAATAAAATTGTAAAAGAAACAGGTGCTACATTTATACATCCATACAATAATTTTAATGTAATAAGCGGACAAGGCACTGCTGCCTATGAGTTAATTAATAAAATTCCTGATATTGATATTGTTATGGCTCCTGTTGGAGGTGGAGGGCTGCTTAGCGGAACTGCTATAGCTGCAAAAGGATTAAATAAAAACATTAAAGTATTTGGTGCTGAACCAAAAAATGCCGACGATGCATTTCAATCATTTACTCATAAAAAACTAATCCCTTCCGACAATCCTATAACAATTGCAGATGGTTTGCTTACTTCTCTCGGAACTATGACTTTTAAAATTATTTGCAAAGATGTTGAAAAAATTATCACAGTTCAAGAAGAAACAATAATAAAAGCTATGAGGCTAATTTGGGAACGAATGAAAATAATTATTGAACCTTCATCGGCTGTACCTCTTGCTGCCATAATGGAAAACGAAAATCTGTTTAGAAATAAAAAAATTGGAATAATTCTTACCGGAGGAAATGTTGACTTATCGAGTTTATATTATTTTAAAAAATCTTAACCCGCTTTATTCATGCAAAAACGAAGTGAATTGCATGAATTAGCGATGGATAGCGGAAAGTAAAGCGGGAAACCCCGCATTAGAAGTACCCAAATTTGGGGTTTTAAAAACACCAAATT
>QMPG01000302.1 GCA_003648455.1 Bacteroidota bacterium | reverse complement strand
CTCGCTTCGAATGACAGCGATTTAATTTTGTTACGTTGCTGTTTGGGATTTGTAATCCCAAACTAATTAGTTGTATATTAATACTTTCGGATTGCAAATCCGAAAGAGCGGTTTTTTTTTTAATACAAACTAACGATAAAGTGGGATAATATCTTTGCTATGGCAATATAAAAAAAAGGTTTGCAAATATTTTGCAAACCTTAGAGCGGAGAAAGAGGGATTCGAACCCCCGGAGGTGTGACCCTCAACGGTTTTCAAGACCGCCGCATTCGACCACTCTGCCATTTCTCCGCTGCAAAAATAGAAAATAATTTTATTATTAATCAAATAATTTAAGATTTTTTTTTATTTTTTTTTACAAAAATCATTGATATACTTTCATTCAGGCTGTTAGAGTGTTTTTAATGTGAGTGGAAAATATTTTGATAAAAAAGGTGTTGAAATTTTAATATTAGTAACTCAGGTTAGAAGTGAAAACAGCCTTTCTATTTAACATAATATTGTGTTTTTTCATCAAATTTGAAAAAAAATATAAAAAAAACGATTTTTTTTCAAATAATTTTACAATAATATTTGCTAAAGTTAAGAAATAATCTATATTTGCATGTAGAGAGAACTTTTTTATAAATAACTAAAAATTTATACTTATGAACAAAGCACAATTAATCGATGCAATCGCATCAAAATCACAATTAACAAAAGCTGATGCTAAGAAAGCATTAGACGCATTTGTAGAAACTACTTCAGACGCCTTAAAATCAGGTGATAGAGTAGCTTTAGTAGGTTTTGGATCTTTTTCAATAAATGAAAGAAAAGAGAGAACAGGTAGAAATCCTCAAACAGGAAAAGAAATTATTATCCCTGCAAAAAAAGTTGTAAAATTTAAAGCGGGTAGTGACTTATCAAACACAGTACAGTAAAAAATATTTGTATAATATTTAAAGGAAGTAATTTCAATTAATTACTTCCTTTTTTTTATTTTAGTATTAATGAAAAAAGAATTAATTCAATATTTATCTAAGTTTGCCACAGAACATCGTGTAGAATTGTTTAAAAAAATAATTAATTATCGAACAAATTATATAACTGTTGTTCTAGAGGATATTTTTCAGCCGCATAACGCAAGTGCGGTATTACGATCATGCGATTGTTTTGGTCTTCAGGATGTGCATATTATCGAAAATAGGAATGAATATAAAGTTAATCCAGATGTAGCTTTAGGTTCTTATAAATGGTTAAATTTAAATAAATTTAATAGCTCTGATGAAAATACTTTAGGAGCTATCAAAAAATTAAAAAAAGATGGTTACAGAATAGTTGCAACCACTCCACATACTAATGATGTTGATTTGGAAGATTTCGACTTAAATAAGGGGAAGTTTGCTTTGTTTTTTGGTACTGAACTTACCGGTCTTTCTGAAACAATGCTTAACAATGCCGATGAATTTTTAAAAATCCCTATGTTTGGATTTACTGAGAGTTTTAATATTTCAGTTTCTGCTGCAATTATTTTACATCACCTCACGTATAAATTGCGAAACTCAAATATTAATTGGCAACTTACTTCTGAGGGAAAAGAAGATTTAATACTTCAATGGTTGAAACAGTCAATAAATAAATCGGATGCTATTGAAAAAGAGTTTATAAAAAATTATAAATCATCTAATTTGAGTGAATAATAAACAATTTTTTAGTAATTGTTTTATCCTTGCTTTTTAATTGAATAAAATAAATTCCATTACTCATTTCTGAAGTATTAATCGTAATAATATTTTTTCCTGTTTGAGAATTGTTAATCTTTTTTATAAAAATAGTTTTTCCAATTGAATTAATAATTTTTAGTTCGGTTGGACTGTTACTCCTCGTGTTAAATTCAAATTCAGTGTTTTCATTTGCCGGATTAGGATATATTTTAATATCAAATAAATTATTGTCTATATCGTTAATGCTATTTTGATTATTGATATTGAAATATTTTTCTTGTGCATTTACAGCACTGTTTTTCAGATTATATAAATTATTATTAGCAATCAGAGCAAAAGCAATTCTAACAGTATCTTCTGAATTTATAGTAAACGGACCTGTGCTTAAAACATCAGCAACATCGCTTGTGTCAGAGTTATTTCCGGCTGAGTTCCTTTCGTTAGTCATGGTAAACCATTTTTCTTCAATTGAGAACCCGTTAGTAATGTCAACTCCGCCATTTCCACCTTCAATATTATCTATTGCATAGTGATTAACCGGTGAACCCGATAAAAGTTGTATGCCTGTGTAATATACCGGAGATTGTGTGCTGAATGTGTATGATAAATTCAGATTGCTATCGAAATTATTTTTGTTTTTATTATAAAACGTTATGTCCCAATCTGCAAATATTCCGGCATATAAATTTGTTATGTCAAAAGCATTTTTGTTAATAATCAAATATTCGACAATTAAATAATCTGCATCTTTTTCATTATCCCAGGCGTAGGTATTTTGCAAGATTTTTATGCCAAGTTTACTCTCTTCTGATTTATCATCATTAAAAACCGTTTGAATATTATAATCAACAGCAGTGTTATCTGTTATTATCGAAGGCAAAGAAATTGTTTCAAAATCATCACTTCCTCGCACGCAGTTAGTTACATTTTGTGCAGAATTACCAATTAATAATCCCGCCTCAAAAAGAAGATTTTCGCTGTTTTTATATAAAAAACCAATTCCGTTTCTGTTTTGTGAGTTTGTAAAACCAATATTGCCATTGCTTGTTATTGTTGTCGATATATTATTAGTGTCAATATTTATGAATGATGGATTTGCATCAAAATCAAGATATTGTATTGACTGACGAGTTCCGTAATCGTAATCAAGTCTTAAAATTATGTTTTCGTCATAATTAACACCAGGTAATATTTTTATTGTAAAAGGATTGTTTTGATTTGAAATAGTATCTAAAGTGTTTAATGTGTCAATATAATTACTGCTGTTTAGAATTTCAATATTGTCTGATGAGCTTGTTAATGTAACAGTTGTATTCGATACTTGCGAAAGATAACTCGTATAAATTCCTGTTATTAAAACTGTATCGCCGGCAATAAATTTATTGTCATTATTATCTGTAAAATTAACATCGTTAAAATTCAATGATAATAGATTTGTGTCGGTAAGTGCATTAAAAAGATTTACACGACCTGAACCCAGTTTGTTTTGATATAGCAGATTTTCGAGCTTGTCGTCAATTTTATCGGCAGTAGCTTTTAATAATTCGCCTATTTGAAGAGCCGAATAATTGGGATAGAAAGATTTTGCAATAGCTGCACAACCGGCAATAATAGGAGCAGAAAATGAAGTTCCCCAGTATGTTTTTATATAATTGTTGTTGTTGTCGGTAGTGTAAATATATTTGCCGGGAGCACAAATGTCAACATAGATTCCATAGTTAGAGCCAGAGTTTATTCCTGTTGTCCATTTATTATCATTTTCGTCGGTTCCTGCAACACTAATTACATTTTCATAAGATGCAGGGTAAAATAAGTCATCGTTATTGCTATTTCCTGCTGCAGCAATAATAAGAGCATTTTTGTTAAAAGTTGCGTAATTAACAATGTCTTGTCCATATTGATCTTTAACTGTGCTTCCCCACGAGCAGTTTATAATTGAACAACCGTGTTCGGCAGCGTAAATAATTCCTTCGTAAGACATTGTTAATTCGTCGTTTTGATTTGAAATTTTGACAGGTAAAAATTTTGTATTAAAACCAACACCTGATATACCTTTGCCATTATCTGTTACAGCAGCGGCAATGCCTGAGACATAAATGCCGTGTTTGTTTTCTCCAACTTGCGGATTGTTATCGTTTTCGCCTAAATCCCAACCTCTAAAATTATCAATAAAACCATCGTTGTCGTCGTCAATTCCGTTTATAGAATCATTATTATTATAAAAAATATTATCTGTCAAATCTTCGTGGTCAATATCAATTCCGGTATCTGTAATTCCAATCACAATAGTGCTATCGCCCTTACAAATATCCCAGGCTTCAAAAGCATGAATTGTATTTAAATAATATTGATTAGTATTTAATGAATCGTTGGGAATATACAAAAGTTTAGGTAAGTAATGAGGCTGAGCATATTCAATAATAGTGCTTGATTTTAACTGAGATATAATTTTATTGATAGGAGTGTTCGACTTATATTTTAGTTCAAATATTAATGATAGGTCAACTAATTTATTGCCGTTTTTATTGAATTTTTGTTTTGGTTCGTGAATTTGCGGGAATTTTTTTGTTAATGATTGTGTTTTTATTGAGTTTAAAATATTTTCAAATTCATTGTTTTTGATTTTTGTATTTGAACAGATGTTTCTGAATTCCGGCTTAATTTTGATAATTATTGTGTTTGGAATATACTTGTTCGCTTGAGTATTTTTTGAATTTTGAGATAGCGTGTTATTTTGACTAAATACAGATGAATTAAGTATAAAAATAAATAAAAATAGATTATTAAATATTAATTTTTTCATTGGTTTGTTTTTTTTTAATCATATAAAAGTAACAGTTGTCCGGTCGCCCCATCGCTTAACCCGAAAAATTCATAATTTTTCTACGCTTAAGAATTACCAACAAATTTGGTGTTTTTTAAACCCCAAATTTGGGTACTTCTAATGCGGGATTTCCCGCTTTACTTCCCACTATCCAT
>QMPG01000301.1 GCA_003648455.1 Bacteroidota bacterium | reverse complement strand
TCCTCCCAACTTTTGTCTTGCCATAACTTACAAATTAAAAAGTTAAAAATCCCGTGGAAAAAATTCCACGGAAAATAAATACTATCTTAATGCAGAACTTATTTCTGAATAAATAATACTCAAAAATGCTAATGTTCCGCAAATATAGGTCATATATAAACCTGTGCCTACAAATTTGGACACACCAGGTGTAATATTAAAGTCCTCATATCCTATAAAATGTGGAATACTTGATGATGCCAATAAAAATGAAACCAACAATAAAACTCCTACAAACAAAATTGATATTAAGCTCTTTTTAGCATTCTCTTTACTTTTAAAAATATTAACAACTGAAAATATTAAAGTAATAGCTGTTGCCAATCCTATTAGGATATATGTCCAAATTATAAAAGGTTCTTCTGTTATTACATCTCCGTAAAACAAAACGCCTAATATTGCAGATATACCTAGTAAGACATATGAAATAATAGAAATTATTTTATTTATAGACATAATTATTTATTTTTAAGATTATATTTTGTTAAGATATCTATTAATGATATTGAAGCATCTTCCATATCAATAACAATACTGTCAATTTTTGCTACAATATAGTTATAGAAAACCTGAAGAATCATAGCAACAATTAAACCGAATAAAGTTGTAATCAAAGCAACACTAATACCACCTGCAACCAATGCCGGAGATATATCACCTGCAGCTTTAATTGTATCGAATGCTGCAATCATACCAATAACAGTACCCATGAAACCTAACATAGGTCCAAGTGAAATAAATAATGAAATCCAAGTTAAACCTTTTTCCATTAAACCTGCTTGAACACTACCATAAGAAACGATAGATTTTTCAACAACTTCAATACCTTCGTGAGCTCTGTCTAAACCTTGATAAAATATGCTGGCAACAGGCCCTCTTGTATTTCTACATACTTCTTTTGCAGCTTCAACACCACCTTCTTCTAATGCATTTTCAACCCCTTCCAACAATTTTTTTGTATTTGTTGTTGCAAAGTTTAAATAAAGAATTCTTTCAATAGACAAAGCTAATCCAAAAATTAAAGCTAGTAATACAATAGCCATGAAACCTGCACCACCTTCAATAAATTTTTGTTTAAGTATTTGGTGTAAGCCACCTTGAGCTTCCTCTACATGTTGTTCTTCAACTACAGTTGAATCTGTTTCTACTGCTGCAGAATCTTGAACAAGTGCTGTTGAATCTGTTTGTTCTACTGCTGCTGTGTCTTGAGCTTCAGCTTGCGCTTCGTCTTGTGCAAATACTAAATTTGACGCTCCAAATGTAAGCAAACTAAAAATAGTAAATAATGCAAATAGTTTTTTCATGATCTGATTTTTAAATTTTTTAATTAAAAACAAAAATATACAAATTAAATTATAATACAAATTTTTTGTGTTGAAAGAACATTAAAACAAAATTTGTTGAAAAACCTCAAAATACTGATTTCAAAGATTTATAGCAACTTGCAAAATATCCACTCATATTCACAAAAAACATAAAAATATTGGTTGACAAAATACAAAAAATATTAAAAATAAAAACTATATTTCTAAATATTTATTTCTCCCCTTAATGATTTATTCAAATTTAATACGATTTCGTCATTACTGATTCCTTGTCCTAAAAGAAACATTAGCTTTGTGATTGCTGCCTCTGTTGTAATGTCATGACCACTAACAACGCCACAGTTTAACATTTCCAGGCTTGTTTCATATTTCCCCATATTTACGCTTCCGGTATTACATTGAGTAACATTTAATATTATTATGCCTTTACTTATTGCTTTTTTAATTTCATCAATAAACCAACCCTGAGTTGGAGCATTACCTGAACCAAATGTTTCAATAACTATTGCCTTTAAATCTTTCACATTAAAGAACGAAGAAACTACGTTTTTATTTATTCCCGGAAAAATTTTTAGCACTGCAACATTACAATCTAATTTAGTGTAAATGTCGAATTCGCGTTTAACAGTTGGATAATGAATAACTGAATAATCATATTTAATATGAATTCCGACCTTAGCTAAAACCGGGTAATTGTCCGATTTAAAAGCATTAAAATATTCAGAACTATGTTTTGTGGTGCGGTTTCCTCTATATAATTGATTTTCAAAATACACACATACTTCCGGTACTAAAGGCTCACCATTTTGTTGAGCTGCTGCAATTTCTACTGATGTTATTAAATTTTCTTTTCCATCGGTTCGCAATGTACCTATTGGTAATTGAGCTCCTGTGAAAATAACGGGTTTTGATAAATTTTTGAGCATAAAACTAACTGCCGATGCCGTGTAAGACATTGTATCTGTTCCGTGCAAGACTACAAACCCATTGTATTTGTCATAATTTTGTTTGATTATTTTTACTAGTTCTACCCAAAAAGCAGGATTTATATTTGACGAATCAATAATAGGATCGAATGTTATTGTATTTAATTTATATCCAAACTTATTTAATTCGGGGACTTGTTTTAATATATGGTCAAAATCAAACGGACTGAGCGAGCCTGTTTTGGGATTTTTTACCATACCGATTGTTCCGCCTGTGTATATTATTAATATTGAAATATTTTCGTGTTCCATGATTTAAAAAATTATCTTATTTAAACTTAAAAAGTTCTTTTCTATAAAACCCGCAAGGTTTCTTGTTATTATATCCAAAAAGAACATCATTCCTAATTAATATAAAATAAACATAAAACCTTGCGGGTTTTATATATATTGATATTAAATAGCTCTTTTTTCAGAAACCCGCAAGGTTTCTTGTTGTTATATCCAAAAAGAACATCATCCTTAATTAATTTATAATAATTATAAACCTTGCGGGTTTATATATTTATTCTAAACAGTTCATTTGCGTTTTGTGTAGTTATTTCTGCCAACTTATTAATTGTTACATTATGTAATTGAGCAATTTTTTCAGCTATATGAATTATATTGGCACTTTCGTTTCTCTTACCGCGTTTAGGCACAGGTGATAAATATGGAGAATCTGTTTCTAAAATAATATTTTTTAAATCAATATTTTGCACAACTTTGTCGAGTCCCGAATTTTTAAATGTTACTATTCCTCCAATTCCTAATTTAAAACCTAATGAGATTATTTTTTCGGCTTGTTCAATATTTCCTGTAAAGCAATGGAAAACACCTCTCAATTTGGCAGATTTGTATTTTTCAATAATATCAAAAATCATTTCAAAAGAGTTGCGTGTGTGAATAACAATAGGCAAGTCGTAACTAATTGCCATTTCAATTTGTTTTTCGAATGCATCTATTTGTTGATTTTTAAATGTCTTGTCCCAATATAAATCAATGCCTATCTCTCCTATTGCATAGAACTTTTTCTTTTTTAGCCACAGCTCAACATTTTTCAACTCTTCTAAATAATTATTTTTTACTGATGTTGGATGTAATCCCATCATTGGAAAAAAATTATCGGGGTAATCTTTAGCAAGCTTCAATAAAGGAGCAATTGAGCTACTGTCAATATTTGGCAATAAAATTTTAGTTACATTATTATTAAATGCATTTTTTATTACCTGCTCCCGGTCGTTATCAAACTCGTTGAGATAAATATGTGAGTGTGTATCAACTAATACCATAATGAAAAAAATGTGTGCAAATGTAAAAATTTTAAAGAGAAAGTTACAAACTTATTATATATAAATTAGGCTGCAAAATCCTTTTAATTTATGCAGCCTAATTAAAGAAACGGGAATAATTTGTGTCGTAATCACGATACTTTGCGGTTAATGCACTACAGCATATTTTCATTTCTTTATAATTAATACTCCGTTCTTAATTACTTCTTTTTCAGATTTTATAGAATAATAGTATATTCCATCACTATAGCCTGATAATGACAAAGTTGTTTTATTTGAAAAAAATTGTTTTGATTTTAATAATTTGCCATAAATATTATATAGAAAAAACGTAGCTTTTGTGCTTTTATCAAAAGAAATAGTAAGTTCATTAGAAGCCGGATTTGGGTATGTTTTTATAATTTTCTTTTCATGCTCTTTAATGTCTGTTTTATAATATACATAGCAACTATTTCCGCTCTGATATAACAAACTATCGTTTTGATGGAAACAGGAAACGTATCTACCAACATCACCAACCATACAATGATATGATAAACCTAAAGGTCCTTCATAAGAACCAAATCCTTTGGCATATAAAACATGCCCCCCCCACCAATAAACGACCTTGCGCTCTTTACCTGCTGTTACTTCTATTCCAACACTATCTACAATTTCCATACAAGACGAATCTGAAAAATCAAATATATTTGGAATCCAAATTGTATCACCAGATTCAACATTGTAATTATACAACAATTTTTCTTGATTGTCATCGTGAATATAAACTCTACCACACGAATCGTCTCTAAATAAAAAAAAAGTCCTGCCCCAATTTTTAAACAATGAATCATTTACACATGCTTCAAGAAATGAATAATGCAGATTATTAATTATAGTATCACCCCTAAATCTATAACCGATTGTTGAAGCAGAAAGTATCTCCGGATAGTTTTCGTCAGAAGAGCGTTCTGTAACAACAGACCATTGTTTAGTTGTATCAACAATTGTTTCATACTCTTGACTATAACCACAATAAATAAAGGAAAACAAGCCTAATGTAATAAGTATTTTTTTCATTTTTTAT
>QMPG01000300.1 GCA_003648455.1 Bacteroidota bacterium | reverse complement strand
TCGGGGTTTACTTGCGTGAGCTCACCGCCAACTGGCGGTTCGGTTCCCGCTTTGCACCCCACTATCTATCACACATTCATACAATTCACTTCGTTTTTGCATGAATAAAGCGGGTTAAGTTGAGATTGATTTTTCACCAGCTGGCTGATACGCAGTAGCGACAACTTTGGAAAAGTTAGATACTACTTTCGGATTTCCAATTACGAATCACCAATCACCAAATTCTAATTTCATTAATAATAAATAATTCCGTTGGGGCATTGGCCTGCCCAAAACAGAACGATATTCTTCGTTAAACAAATTATATATTTTAAATTGTATATCAATATTGGTTTTTTTGATTTTGAATTTTTTATCAATAAATAAATTACTCATGTAATATGGATAAAGCCAATCTCTTAAAGAAATATCATTAGAGCTGGTAGTAAACCTCTCGCTGTAAGCATTGTGAATGTATGAAACAGAATAACCATTGCGAGAAATACTTACAAAAATATTTTCTGAATGAACAGGAACATAGGGAAGTTGTTTGCCGTAAGAATCATCACCCCATTTTTGTTTGTCACCATAGTTAATCGACTTGGTAAAAGCATAATTCCCACTTATCTTCACAAGAAATTTTTGAATTTTGAAACTTGTTTTTGTATGAAATTCCATTCCTTTTGAAACAACATTTTTAATATTGAATGGTTGCCAATAGCCTCTTTCACTCGGAAGCCAAATTATCCAATTATTGATGTCTGAATAAAATACGCCCAATTTATTTTCAAGAGCTAAATTTTTAAATTTCAACTTGTTATTAAGACTGATGTCTGATGAGATTCCGTTTTCAGAAAGTAAATCAGGGTTGCCACCAGGTTGCCAGTAAAGGTCGTTGAGCGTTGGATGTCTGTAATTTTTCCCAATATTTCCTTTTAAAAATAGTTGCTGTTTTTTTGTTATTAAATAATCAAAACCGATGAATGAAATAATTGGAATAGATTTATTATCGATAAAATTTTTTCTTAAAATTAATGAAGTAGCAAAGCGATTGCCAAATTTTTGATGCCACGATATAAATGATAAATGCTCAGTTCGCCTTGTGTCGTAACCAATATTTTTTACTGTGTCTATTGTGTTTACGTCGTGATGGTTTAGCGAATAGCTTATTTTAAAGTATGTTTTGTCGGAATAATTATATTTATACGAAAGTTTATTGTAATAACTTAAAGAATTACTTTTTGAAAAAATTGCATTATTATACCCATTGCCTGTATAATTTTTTAAATAATAATCAAGATGTTTTGATATTAATGCCGAATGAAAGTTGAGTTTTGATTTATTCCCATAACGTATTATCTCGCCGACTAAACGATGATTTTCATCCATTTGTTTGTTGATATTAGAGTAGTCGTCACCTTCATAAGTGTTTAAACGTGGCAGACTTCTGTCAGTTTTTTGATACCAGTATTTTAACGAAAAAGTAATGTTTTTTTTACGGGTATAAACCTCTTGCAGCAAGCCATATTGTTGATATTCGGCATTTTTATTTTCCTGTAAAGGATAAATATATTCTCCGGTAGCAGTATCAATATCTGCATTGTTTTTATTCAAAAATTTAAAATTATTTTTTGAGTAATTGTTAAATATTCTTGTCTTAGACTGTATGTTTTTATTGCCAATATTAAATTGCAGAAAATCATTAAAAGTTTTGTAGCTCCCTATTGCCTGAAGAAATTTTCCGCTAATATTATTGTTCCAATCAGCTTTGTTGTCAAGATTAATGTTGCCACCTAAAGCTCCGCTTGTGCTTTGAATTGAACTTGCTCCATAGAGTAATGAGATGTTATCTATTAAAGATATTGGGATAAGTGAAAAATCGACCTGCCCGAGCATAGGCGATTTAATGCTTATGCCGTTCCATAAAACATCGGTATGAGTTGGTGATGTGCCACGAAAAGAAACAGTTGCCATGGCACCACGACCTTCCGATTTTACAAACACCGGTGTTGTTTCGTTTAAAACATCTGACAAAGAAGAATTTATTGATTCCATTAATATTAAAGTATCAACACTTGTTTTGATTAATCCAATTTCTTCAATCGGGCGTTTAGCAAAGATGTTAATTTCAGGTATTGCAACATGCTTCAATGTCTGCGAAAAACCAGACAATTGAATTATTAAAAGAAGAAGAATGAAAAAATATTTTTTCATTTTATTTTTTTAGTATACTATGAATTTCCCTGTAAAAAGGTTGTTCTCAGATATTATTTTTATTAAATAAATTCCTTTTGAAAACTCAGAAGTATTAATTCTGCGAGTTTCTGAAAAAGATGTTTGATTGTATAAAACCTGTCCGTTAATATTTATGATTGAGACATTAACTTTTTTGTTTTTATTATTATTGACAGAAACATTAAGCCACTCATCTTGTTTTATTGGATTAGGATATATTAAAGCATCTAACTTTAAATTTTCTGTTTGATTAATATCTGTGCTTTTGAAATTAATGATTCCAACAGCTTCTAAGTCGAAACCTCCCGACCAAAAAGGAGTAGGCCAAGGGTCATTAATTTTATTTCCTTGTGAGTCGTAATTTGCAAAACTGTCATTAATATCACCAACAACATCAATAATTTTGATGTGAGTAATATTGTTTATGTCAATATTTGAGCTGTCTTTTAAATCTTCGAGGTCGAATGGAGTGCCATAATCAACAATATATTTACCTGCCAGATTATTAATGTTCTCAGGATTGATGCCACCATATTGGTTAATTTGAGAAGAGTCTTGAGTTAGTGAAACAGAAGGAAAACGAATATAGTTAAGTCCATCAGAGCTTACTTCTACAAAAGCTAATTCAAGATAATACAAATATGGAGGAGCACTTTGTTTAAATCCATTCTCGAAAACAGCAAAATCAGGACCTTTGCCATTTACCATTGCATCTTTCAAAGTAATAACTGCACTTCCTCCATCGCCAAGGCTAACAACATCCATAATTCCATTTGGCTGCCCCAAGGCTAAAGTGTCGCTACCAAAAAAAGCTTTGTTAGATGTAATATCGCCTTGTGTGTAAGTTAAATTTGTGTCTTCAATATTAATATATCCCCTGTTTACGTAGCATTCAGAAGCCCATGCTTTAAATACAGAACTATCTTTGAATATTGCAGAAGAGCCGGGTTCGTCTGCTGCCGGAGCAAAAGAGTTTTGCCCAAATAAAGTAACCGGTATTGAAAACAGCAATAATAATATTAGCAAGTAGCATTTGCAAGGAGGTTTAATACTTTTCGTCATTGCCAGGAGGAACGACGAAGCAATCCAACTATTTACCTGCTCTTTCGTATTTGCAACATTATTATTTTTCATTATACATTATATAAAAGTTATAATTAAATAGTAATTAGTGAATAGTGATTCGTGAATCGTGAATCGTAATTCCTAATTCCAAATTCGTAATTAAATAGCTATACGGAAAACAACAAGATTAAATAAAAAGTATAATCCTAAAGCTTTTGACCCGAAAGCAAATAAAAAATTTTTTTTAATGGCAGGTCTTCTGACTTTCTCAATTTTAACTCCTTCCCATTCTAATAATTTAGAATAGTGGTTTTGTGTTGTTAATAAACTCTGAAAAACAGAGTGAGATTACAGCAGCGGGTACTGTTCGGGATTTTCACCCGATTCCCTCTTCTCATAAAATCGGAATCAATTTTATGAACCATTAAATTGATTTTAATATTAGACAAAGTAAGAGGTTTTTAGTTTTATATGCAAGTAAAACTATTTGTAAATTGTTTTCAGATGTTTGTGTTTTTGTATTCGATTGGTTTTTTTATTTTAGTCATGCTGAACCCGTTTCAGCATCTGTTGATTGAAAAAATGGGATTCCGAAACAAGTTCGGAATGACGGGTTGTAAATCTATAAACACAACCCTACGAGGGTTTTAAACCCTCGTAGGGTCTTCCTTTTTTTTAGACCTTCGACAAGAAAAATTAACCGGTCATGCTGAACTCGTTTCAGCATCTGCCACTTATAAAATTTGTATAGATTTTTTATTTTACCGAAACGGGCATAAAAGCGTTGAAAAGTTTTTATATAGACTCGCTCTTACATAGATGTTTCAAAAAAAATAAACTTAAAACGTATTTTTTGCTTTTGCAAACAGTGTGTTTCTAAAATATGAAACCTTACGAAACTTTTTATTTTGATTACAAATATTTTATATAAAGATTTGCCTTTGCAGTGATTGATATTGATTTTTTTTGGAGCTTGTTTTTTAAAAAATTGCATAAAAAAAATTTTTTTAGTAATTTGCTCAAAAGCAATTATTTATATTTACATATGTGGTTATAGACATAAATTTATATAAAAATATATAGATAACTATATTTTAATATATATATTTGTGGTCAATTGTTATTTAATTAACAGTAGTAAATAATTAATTATTTTAAAATGAAAATAAAAAATCACATTATTTTATTTTTGATTTTGTTAGCTGTTTGGTTGCTGCTTAACTCATCATTTGAAATACATATTTTAATTGTAGGCGTTGTGGTTTCATTAATAATAACATTAGTTTTTTGCAGAAACTGTAATGTTTTTAGTGAGATTAAATTAACACCTAAAGCATTTTTTTATGCAATAATATATGTATTTGTTTTTAGCGGTGCATTAATAAAATCAAATTTTGACGTTGCTCGCAGAGTAGTAACACC
>QMPG01000299.1 GCA_003648455.1 Bacteroidota bacterium | reverse complement strand
GTTTGTGAAAAATGAGTTGGGAGTTGATGAACCTACCATTTTTGAAATAACCAAAGAACGACTAATAAGAGCTTCCAAAAAGATAAAAGAGGATAATAATTTACTAAGTCAAGATATAGATTTAGGCTTTAAAATTTTTGAAACAATGCCCATTTGGGAAGATTACGACTTTGATGATGATGAATTAACGAAACAAACAACACTTTTTGATGAAAGTAAACTAAGCAATGAAGATTTAAAAGCCTTGCTTGTAACTTGGAAAACTTATGATGGTATTTCGCTTACCGAAAGTTTACAAGAGATAAACTTAGGGAACTACACAGCTTATTACACAAGTGATAAATTGTATTTAATCAATAAAGGGTTTAAAACAGAAAATCTAAAAACCTTGTTAGAAAAAATTGATAGTGATAAAAAATTCAATCCTACTTCAATAATTGCATTTGGCTACCATTTTGAGAGCAAAAACTTACGAGAAATTGCCGAAAATATAAAATCATATGCCAATAAAAAGAACATTGATATTGACTTTATAACAAGGTATTAATATGAAAGGATTTAATTTTGAAAAAAATCTCAACCACCAAACGCAAGCAGTAAACAGCACTGTTGCAGTTTTTGAGAATTTAGATATTGAAGATGCGGTTAGTGTAGATAAACAATTTATCAATTCTGAATTTGAGTTTAAACTAAACGACCAATACCCTAATAATATTCGTAAAATTCAGCAAAACAATAATATTGAAGTAAATATCAAAAGAAATATCAATATTATTGATATAATGATGGAAACAGGCACAGGAAAAACTTATACCTATGCAAAAACCATTTTTGAACTCAATAAAAATTTTGGCATTTTTAAGTTTGTTGTAATCGTGCCTACCCTATCTATTAAAGCAGGAACAATAGATTTTTTAAAATCGGAAAGTGCAAGAGAACATTTTAAAGAACAATACGGAAAAACTATTAAACTTCATATTGTAGAAAGCGGAAAAGGAAAGAAAAATAAAAAATCGTTTATTCCCCCCTCTGTAAGTAGTTTCGTAAATTCGGGCAACTATGAAAAAGATAGTATTCAAGTAATGATGATAAATGCAGGGATGATAAACTCTGACACTATGCAAAAGAGTTTTGATAAAGGACTTTTTGACAAATATACTATCCCTTTTGATGCCATTAAAGCCGTTAAACCTTTTGTAATAATTGACGAGCCTCACAAGTTTGCCAAAGCAAATAAAACTTGGGAAAATATTCAAAAGATGAAACCGCAGTTTATTTTACGATACGGAGCTACATTTAAAGAATACGAAAACCTTGTTTATACACTTACCGCAGTCGATTCTTTTAACCGCAACTTAGTAAAAGGGGTTATCGGTCATATTACAGAGTTTGAAAGTGGGAAAAATGCGATTGTAAAATTTGTAAATTCTAACGGGAAAGAAGCAAGTTTTGAACTTTTAGAAAGTGGAAAAAAGAAAACCATAAAAATCACTAAAAAGGAAAGTTTTAGTAAGGTTCATTCTGAAATGACCGATTTGTTTATTGAAAACATAAACAAAAGCACAGTTGTTTTATCCAATGGTTTGGAAATAAAAAAAGGCGATAAAGTTAATCCTTACTCTTATGCTCAAACTTTACAGGAGATAATGATAACAAAAGCTATAAAAAATCATTTTGAGATAGAGAAACAATATTTAACACGAGAAGTAAAAATAAAACCGCTAACACTTTTTTTTATTGATAATATCGAAGAGTACAGAAACAAAGATGGATATATAAAAACTATTATTGAACAATTGATCAAAGCCGAAGTTGAAAATCTGTTAAAAACAGAGACGGACGAATTTTACAAAAAATATTTAGAAAAAACATTAGAAGATATTTCATTAACCCACGCAGGATATTTTTCAAAAGATAATTCTGAAAAAGATGAAGCTATTGAAAAAGAGATAAATGAAATTTTACACGATAAACAAGCAATACTTGATTTAGATAATCCGAGACGATTTATTTTCTCAAAATGGACATTGCGAGAAGGTTGGGACAATCCTAATGTATTTCAAATATGCAAATTAAGAAGTAGCGGAAGTGAAATATCTAAATTGCAGGAGGTAGGTCGAGGGTTGCGTTTACCTGTAAATGAATACGGAAACAGAGTAAAAGACGAGCAGTTTTTCTTAAACTATTTTGTAGATTTTACGGAGAATGATTTTGTAGATAATCTTGTAAATGAGATAAATAAAAAATCGGGTGCAGTTTCGATAGAAGATGTACCTGAAAAACTTACATATAATATTATCAAGAAAATTTGCGATTTATACGAAACAACAGAAGATGACTTATTAGAAGTTTTTGATGAACAAAATGTTGTAACAAGAACAAATAAATTTAAAGACGGTGGTTTTGATTATATTAAGAAAAATTATCCTCGAATATTTGAAGGTGTAGGCTCTAATAAAGTTCGTAAATCAACCGATACAAAAAAACAAATCAGTGCAAGGACAGAAAAATATACCGAGCTAAAAGAGCTTTGGGAAAAACTCAATGAAAAAGTAATTTTGGAATATAAGTTTGATAATGAAACCACTTTCCAAACTTTGCTTACTGAGTTTTTCAAAGAGCAGAAAAAGAATTTTTCTATTGAAGGAATAAAAGAACGCAAAGCAAAAATTGAAATTAAAGACGAACAGGCAATAACAACGGAAGAAATATCTGTTTTAGACAATGAAATAACACCTGTCTCAATTTTAAAATATAGTGAATTTGCAAAAGAGTTATCGAAAGCTTTAAATATCAATTTGAAAACTATAAATCAAGCTTTTATTGATTCTAAGATTGAAATAAATCAATACCTAAATCCAACAACAATTAGAATTATCAAACAAAATTTTGATAATTTCTTGATGTTTAATGCAATTGATAAATTCAGTATTGAATATCAAAAAGTTTCAAACACTGTTCATCCAACAAAACTAACAGACGAAAAAGGTAATGTTTTAAAAGAAATCACAGCCTCTGATATTGGAGTTTTACATTCTGGTGAAAAAGTTGCAGATAGCCATTTCTTTGATGAACTGTTTTATGATTCTGAATTAGAAAAAGACAATATCAAGCAAGAAACAAAGATTAAAGAAGTTGTTGTTTTTACTAAAATACCAAAGAACTCGATAAAAATACCAGTTGCAGGTGGTAAAAGTTATTCCCCTGATTTTGCCTATGTTTTAAATTTTGAAAATGGTAAAAAGAAACTTTATTTTATAGTTGAAACTAAAAATGTAAGCAGTGAAGACAGTTTGAGAGAAGAAGAAAAGCAAAAGATAAGACACGCTGAAAAATTCTTTAATGGAGAGGTGAAAATTGAATTTAAAACACAATTTAGCAATAACAAGATTGTTGATTTAATTGGGGAGATAATGGCAATATAGAAAATTTTTCTTGATAGAGAGGAAGATTAGTCACAAGGTCTTGACCTGAGTTAACTAAAAAACTTCCCACAACAAGTAAAATAATTAAAGTCAAACCAAACACTATAATAGTACTAAAAAAATCAGCCACTCACAATAAGCGTAACTTGCTCAGCAAAGGAAGAAAAAGTAAAAACCAAAAAAATGCCATAAGTAGGGGTACAATTAGAGTGCTACCTGCTTTTAGACCTATGATTATAATAATGAGATAGTATCATCTATAACTTCAATGATAACCTCATGCTCCTCTCCATCAAGCAGTGAGATAATATCAAAAGCATCTCCTGCTTCAAGTATAAATATAATATACTCACGCCCAGTTTCAGGATTTATTTGGGACAGTTTGACCCTCCCTTTGAGTATAATATAAAATGAAGTTTTAGTTTGAGATGAGTAGATAAGAGTTTTTTTAGGTAGTGTTGTGGGGGCAAAATGGCTCAATAGCTCCTCCATGGTCTCTTTATCTGTACCATTAAATAAGGTAGTGTATTGCAAGACTTTAATACCCTTTAACACTGCGTAAGCCCACTCGAATATCTCATAAAGATTGGTTCCGAAATCAAATGGAAAATTATAGTCAAAACTGTAATAAAAACTTAAAGCCTCCAAAAGCATCGATTTTTGTTTCTTCAGCTAAAGAGTATGATTGGGCCTGAAAGAAAAAAGTTATTTTATTGCCTTCGTAGTAGAGACTGACTCCTGCATACGGTGAAATATTGAATGTATTATCATCAAGCGCATAACCCTCTTCTTCGCTTTTGTCAAAAATATATGAATATGCCAGTAACTCTCCATTGATACCGGCACTCATAGACCATCCAAAGCCATGATGTTTTTCATATGAGTACAATGATGCAGCCTCTTCTTTTAAATAGGGGTAAGACAAGTTAAAATTTTCTATGTAATTCTGACCCAATCGAAACATTGTCCCAGCAAAAGCATCTGTTGTGAAATTACCAACTTGAAAACCAAAATGGTTAAACCAGTCCATACTAAAACCATTATTGTCGTGATGTCTCCAACTCTTGTAGCCCTGTCGGTAAAGTACATTCGCTATCCAATCTGTTCCAAGCTGTGTATCCCAGCCCATTGGTTTCTCTTTGGCACCAAGTTCATGTATCTTTTTTTGTAGCCATCCAGCACCTGATTCTCTGCCTGTGACACCCACCTCTATGCGGTACTCCCTGAATGATACATCATCCCATTCAAACAAATAAGTCGAGAGTGCAAGATAGCC
>QMPG01000298.1 GCA_003648455.1 Bacteroidota bacterium | reverse complement strand
TTTTAAAATTTTTCATCTTTTTTTGCAAATCGCTCATAATTAACAAGCCAGGCAGCTGCATTTTTGACATATCGTCCGGTTCCGGCATTATCCCATGAAACATATAATCGTGTAAAACCGCCATCAAGAATTAATCGTTTACCGTCTTGTTCGTAAGTTGCACAAACCATATTTTTTTCATGTCCGTAAATCAAAGGTTCCAATAATTGTTGTTTATCCTGCAAAGTTGCAATAGTAATGCCTTCATAAACGTATTCCAAACCGGTTGTAATTAAATGTCCGGGAGTTAAACCGACTTTTTTATTTTTCTCGTTTAATCCGACAACCACATTTCCGGGTAAGTTACCGTACATTTTTACTCCGATTAAATAATCTGATACATAATTGGCATCGGCATAATACGGTTCATTATCGCCCCAGATATAAACACCTTTCCCGCTGTCAAAAAACTTTTTAATAACTTTCAAATGCTCTTCATTTAATTTTTGAACATAACTCGAAATAATCCAAAGTTGACATGCTTTATTCAGTGATTTTTCCAGTTCTTCCGGAGAAGGCGGATTATTAATATATCTGTAAACAGAAAATCCTTTTTCTTTTAATGCAGTTTTAGGCAGAGAAAAATCAAATCCTTCACCCGTATAAAGATGCAAAACAACAATTGTTTCACCTTGAAAAGCTAAGTCAACCGCTAAATCGTATTGATTGCCTTGTGCGTTTCCGTATCTGTCGGTTTCAACTTTAACTTTTCTTACATGACCTGTTCGAGAATCAAGTGATTCTTCATAAATTGCATTTTGAGCAGCACATTTATTATAAACTTGTGCAGACATTTTACCGATAAGAAGTAAAAAAATCATTATAAATGCAAGAACAAAAGTAATGTAAAGCGTAAAATTTTTCCTTGAATGTAAGTTTTGAGCATTTTTTTCCATCGTAATAAAATTAAGTTTTCAAATTGTTTGGTTTGTAAATAACAGATGAAAAAAAGACGGAATTCCACAAAAGATTATCTGAAACAAAAAGGGAAGGAATATCTGATTGACTAAATATCAAAAAATAACTAAACCACGAGAATAGGTATATACACTATGGTTGAATTTATCTCAAAAGCCTGTTTTGTCATGCTGAATTTGTTTCAGTATCTACATAAACAATTAAAAACCACCAAAATAAGATTCTGAAATAAATTCAGAATGACGCTTTCAAATACTTTTGAGACAGCCTCACGGTTTATGAATCACATAAGCCACAATTCCCCATACTTCAAAGTCATTAAATTCGGAAACTTCAATGGGTTTGTATTTCTCATTTTCGGGAATAAGCAATATTTTTTCTTTTTGCTTTTTAAGACGTTTTACGGTAAATTCACCGTCAATAATACATACGGCGATGCAATTATCATAAATCTCCAAAGCACGGTCAACAACAAGCAAATCCCCGTCATTAATGCCGGCATTAATCATAGAATCACCTTTTACTCGGGCATAAAAAGTTGCTGAAGGATGCTTTATAAGATGTTTATTTAAATCGAGAGAAAGTTCCGTATAATCATCTGCAGGAGAAGGAAAACCGGCAGATACGGAAGAAGCATAAAAGGGAATTTCGGATTCATCAGTAACATCAGCAGAAAAAAATTGAAATTTTTCTGTTTCTTTTATGGGTTTTAACTTCATAATTCAAAATTAAACCAATTCTCCGTAAAGGTCAAATTCTTCAGCAGAAATAATATTTGTTTTATAAATATTCCCCGGAATAAGTTTATTGTCTTTAACAATTAAAACTTCATTATCAACTTCCGGTGAATCAAATTCGGTTCTGCCGATATAATAATCTTCGGTTTCTTTATCAATAATTACATTAAATTCTTTACCGATTTTTTGTTGATTTATTTCATAAGAAATTTGTTGTTGAATTTCCATAATTTCATCAGCCCGGGCTTGTTTAACATCTTCGGGAACATCATCTTCGTAATTATCGCCGCCGTATGTATTTTCTTCTTCCGAATAAGTGAAAACCCCCAAACGGTCAAAACGCATTTCTTTTACAAATTCTTTCAATTCTTCGAAATCTTTTTCGGTTTCGCCGGGAAATCCGACAAGTAAAGTGGTTCGTATTGCAATACCCGGAACTTCTTTTCGCATTTTATTTATCAAACTGACCGTCAATTTTTTATCATGTCGCCGTTTCATTCTTGCCAGCACACTGTCACTGATATGTTGAAACGGAATGTCGAGATATTTCGCAACATTATTTTTCTCTTTCATTACACGCAAAATATCTTCCGGAAAATTTGCCGGATAAGCATAATGCAATCGAATTATTTCAATTCCTTCAATATCAGACAGTTTTTCAACAAGTTCGGGAAGTTTTTGTTCTTTGTATATATCAATTCCGTAATAAGATAAATCTTGTGCAATTAGTATTAATTCTTTAACCCCTTTTTTTGCAAAATATTTTGTTTGACTAATTAATAATTCCATAGGAACAGAAACATGCTTTCCTCGAATTTTAGGAATGGCACAAAAAGCACAAGTTCTGTCGCACCCTTCGGAAATTTTCAAATAAGCAAAATGACTCGGAGTCGAAATCACACGTTCGCCGAGAAGTTCTTTTTTATAATCAATTTTCAGTTGCTCAACAATTTCTTTCATATCATTTACACCGAAAAACTTGTCAACATCTTCTATTTCCTTCAAAAGTTCATCCTTATATCTTTCAGACAAACAACCCATTACATACAAATTATCTATTTTGCCCGTTTTTTTAGCTTCTGCAAATTCTAAGATTGTATTAATCGATTCCTCTTTTGCATCGGCAATAAAACCGCAAGTATTAATTACTACAGTGTCGGCATCAAAATTAAATTCGTCAAATGTAAATTCGACATTTTGGTTATTTATTTGGGTTGCCAGATTTTCGCTGTCAACAAGATTTTTGGAACATCCGAGTGTTATTATATTTATTTTTGCCATTTTTTTTGTTTACGACGAAGGTTATAGAACGATTTATGTTTAATTTAAGTATGGTGCCTTTAGCATTTCAACGCTTCAATTTTCAATATTTTACTTTTTTTATTTATTGTTATCATATTAATTATTAGAACTATCTGTCAAATGCTCTATATTTTTTGTCTTAGTTATTTTCTTCATAGTAATACGAATAATCAATTCCTTTCATAAACATTTCGCGGTCGTTAATTTTGTCTGTTAAAGCGTTTTTTAACAGTTTTTTCAGAACGTTTCTGTTTATCGGGCTTTGCATCATTGCATTCATATAATCTCTTTTACCTATCTTACTCCAATCGACGCATTTTTTCAGACGTTTTTTCAATATCAAGTCCAACCATATTCGGGTGCTTCTGCCGTTACCTTCCATAAACGGGTGTACAATGTTCATTTCGATATATTTATTCACAATTTTGTCAAATGTCGTTTCAGACATTTCTTCTATTTGCTTTAATGTTTCTTCCAAAAAACGTGATACAGCAAATTGAAAACCGCCTTTTGAAATGTTTTTTTGCCTGATTTGCCCCGCAAAATCATACAAACCGCCAAACAAATAAGCATGAATTTGTTTCAAACCGTTGGTTGTGCCAACTTCAATGCTGTTGATAAAAGAACTTTCAAACAATGCATACGCTTTTGTTTTGCTTTTTCCGTCTATACTTTCATCACTGTATGTAAACCATTCAATAAATCGGTTTGCCTTTTTGCCGGGAAACTCCTTACCCAATGCAATAATACCACTGTAATCCAAGGCATCGGCTAAACGCATTTTGCCGTCCGGTGCAAGGAATTTCAACCGGGTAGCAGCACTAACCACTTGACTTTTTTCTTTCTTCAACTTGGCTTTAAGGTATTTCCAATAATTGCGTGTTTTTGTATAGTCGTTTTGGTCGGTAAGCACGGTAACAATATCCAACACTGAAAACCACCACTTGGCATTTTCTTCATCCCAGACAGCACGCACTTCGCGGTCATTGAAAAAACGTATGGATATTTTTGCCTTACTCATATTTTTATTTTCAATTTACCATGTAATGTCAATATTTTTTCAATTGTCACTTTGCGAATTTACAAATAAAACCGCAAGTGTTAATAACAACTGTATCAGCGTCAAAATTAAATTCATTAAAAGTAAATTCAATGTTTTGATTATTTATTTGAGTTGCCAAATTTTCGCTGTCAACAAGATTTTTAGAGCAGCCAATAGTTATTATGTTAATTTTTGCCATATAACTAAGTTAAAAGTATAAAGGTTAAAGTTAAAAGACAAAATGAAAGTTATTTTTGTCTTTTGTTAATTGGAAAACTGATAACGGCTCGAATAAACCCTGTTTTTTCTATGGGATTTATTTTTGTTTTGACGGTTTTTTGTTAATAAAAATTATCATCAGCAATGTGATACTCTCCTTTATAATTAAAACTAAATTTACGATAAAATCCATATTTTAATTTTAGAAATCCTAAACCGGTTTCTTTAAATAATTCTCTAATGATTTTTTTACAAATCATAATGTCCTTTTTATCTTCAATGTAATATTCCAAACCATCTCCAAATAATTGAGGTTTGTCACAATCGTAAATTTTTATTTTCTTAAGTTTTCCATTCTTACCAAAATAAAGATTAAAATCAGAGTAACAATTTATTTCTTTTGAAAAATTATTTTTTTTTGATAATTCATATTCTAGTAATTTATCTA
>QMPG01000297.1 GCA_003648455.1 Bacteroidota bacterium | reverse complement strand
TGAATAAAATCAAAATTTGTATTTTTTTTAAATGTATGTTTAGAAAATACTTCTAACTTTGCACCCATTATTTTAATATCGTAATATTTTGAAAAACATTAATGATAAAATCTTTGAAAACGGGAAAAAACTCCCTTTAATGGAAGAATTTTACACACTTCAAGGTGAAGGTTTTCACACAGGCAAAGCTGCCTATTTTATACGTGTTGGAGGTTGTGATATTGGTTGTTCGTGGTGCGACACAAAACGCTCTTGGGATCCAAACATTCATAAATTAGCCGAAGTAAACGATATTGTTAATAATGCAAAACAGCAACCTTCTAAAGCTGTTGTTGTTACAGGAGGAGAACCATCACTGTACAATCTTGACTATTTATGTTCAGAATTGAAAAAAAATGAAATCGAAACTTTCATTGAAACATCCGGGGCTCATAAATTAACCGGACAATGGGATTGGATTTGCTTATCGCCAAAAAAACAAAAACCTCCAACAGCCGATATTTTCAAGAAAGCAAACGAACTTAAAGTTATTATTTTTGACGAATCAGATTTTTTGTGGGCAGAAGAATGTGCAAAAAAAGTAAATAAATCTTGTAAGCTTTTTCTTCAACCCGAATGGAGCCAACACAAAAAATTTATTCCTCTTATTGTTGAGTATATAAAAAAAGACCCAAAATGGCTTATCTCTCTACAGGCACATAAATTTATGTGTATACCTTAACCCGATTTATTCATGCAAAAACGAAGTGAATTGCATGAATTAGCGATGGATAGTGGGAAGTAAAGCGGGAACCGAACGCAAGTAAACCCCGCATTATGAAGTACCCAAATTTAGGCTTATTAAAAACACCAAATTTATTGGTAATTCTTAAGCGTAAAAAAATTATGAATTTTTCGGGTTAAGCATTTAGAATTAATTAAAATTTTATTTCTTTTTCATAAATAAAATCTTAATTTTATGATTATCTTTAATCATAAAAAAGCCTCTTTATGCTAAAAAATTTATTATTAATATTATTAATCTTTCTTACTTTAATAATTAAAGCTCAAGATTTTTCAACAAAATCAAAAAAAGCAATAAAATATTACAAATCTGCTATTTTCCATTTCGACAATAACAAAACAGATATTGCTGTTAAAGAGTTAAAACGAGCCATAAAAAAGGATAATAATTTTATTGAAGCCTATCTTTTAATGGGCGATATTTATAAAGTTCGTAAAGAGAATCAAAAAGAAATTAATACATATTTTAAAATAATTGAAATAGACGAAAACTTTTTCCCATATATTTATTACAATCTGGCATCTAGCGAATTGAGAATTGGCGAATACGAAATAGCAAAATCTCACTTTATAAAATTTTTAAAAGAAAAAAAAGTAAGAAAAGATATAATAAACATTGCTGAACAGAAACTCAAACAATGTGATTTTGCCATTGAGCAAATAAAAAATCCCGTTAAATTCAACCCAATTAATTTAGGACCAAATGTTAATTCAATTTATGATGATTACTGGCCTGCATTAACAGTCGATGGGAAAACGCTAATAACAACAGTAATGCTTCCTAAAGAAGAAGCATACATAAGTCTACATGATTCTACTCAAGAAGATTTTTATGTGAGTTATTTAAAAAATAAAAACTGGACAAAAGCTACTAAATTATCATCAATAATAAACACCCCATTTAATGAAGGTGCTTTATCTATTTCATCAGATGGCAGCTATTGTTTTTTTACTGCTTGTGGCAGAAGCAATGGCTATGGACTTTGCGATATTTACATGGCAAAAAATGAAAATGGCAAATGGACACGTCCGGTTAATATTGGAAGACCTGTTAATTCAAAATATTCCGAAAAACAACCTTCAATATCTTCCGATGGGAAAACTCTCTATTTCTCAAGCAATCGACCGGGAGGAAAAGGTAACATGGATTTATGGGTTAGTACTTATGAAAACTCAAGATGGAGCGAACCACAAAACCTGGGAGACTCAATAAACACATTTAATTCAGAAATATCTCCTTTTATTCATCATGACAATCAAACATTATATTTCGCATCAAACGGACATATGGGAATGGGTGGATACGATATGTTTGTTTCGAGAAAAGATAGTACTGAAAAATGGTCGAGACCTGAAAATTTGGGATATCCAATTAATACTTTTGGTGAAGAATTTGGAATGATTATCAACTCGGAAGGAAACAAAGCCTTTTTTTCATCCGACAGGGAAAAAGTAACAGGTAGAGATATTTATGAATTTGCTCTTCCTGAAAAAATTAAACCTATCTCGGTAAATTATGTTAATGGTTTTGTTTATGATTCTAAAACAAACATTAAACTCGAAGCTGAAATTGAACTTATCGATATTGAAACAAATAAAATAATTACGAAAAAAACTTCTGATAAAACAAGCGGTAAATATCTTGTTTGCCTACCAACAAACAAAAATTACGCACTCGAAGTTAATAAAAAAGGTTACTTGTTTTTTTCGGAGAATTTCTCTCTAAAAGATAATAACAATTCACTAAACCCTTATCTGATAAACATTCCTCTTCATCCTATTAATATTGGAGAAAAAATAATATTAAAAAATATTTTCTTTTCAACAAACTCATACGAATTAAAAAAAGAATCATTCTTTGAACTATCGAAAATTATTCAATTAATGAATAATAACCCTGATATAAAAGCTGAAATTGCCGGACACACAGACTCTACCGGGACCAAAGAATATAATATAAAGCTTTCTCAAAATCGTGCTAAATCGGTTTATAATTATCTAATAAAAAATTCCGATTTAAAAAGCAGACTTACATACAAAGGTTACGGATCTTCAATGCCAATTGCAACAAATAATACTATTTTGGGCAGGTCTAAGAACAGAAGAACCGAGTTTATTATAATCACAAAATAATTGAACTCAAAGCAATAATTTAGTATATTTACAATATAAATTAATTATTACAAACCTATCTTATTAAAAATCATGAAGCGTAGTATATCAATCATTAGATTAATAACAATTCTTTTTCTTATTCTAACAAAGATTAGTTTTGCGCAAATTGCCAAAAATGATACTAACTTTATACAACTAAATACATATCTCGAAAAAACAAGGAAAGAATGGAAAGTGCCGGGTATGTCAATAGCAATTGTTAAAAATGATTCTGCTGTTTTTATTAAAGGATATGGTGTACGCAATATTAATAAAAATGACAAAGTTGATGGAAACACAATGTTTGGAATTGCTTCAAATACTAAAGCTTTTACTGCAGCAGCTCTGGGTATTTTGGTAGACCAAGGAAAAATAAACTGGGATGATAAAGTCATTAAATACATTCCTTATTTTCAATTATACAATAACTATGTAACTCAAGAAATGACCATTCGTGACTTATTAAGTCATCGAAGTGGTTTAAAAACATTTAGCGGAGATTTAATTTGGTATGCAAGTTCATATAACAGAAAAGAAGTTATTAAGCGTGCAAAATATTTAGAACCGGCTTATGGTTTCAGAACTCATTTTGGCTACTCCAATATTATGTATCTCACAGCTGGTGAAATTGTTCGCGCTGTTACAGGCAAATCATGGGACAATTATATTAAAGAAAACTTCTTCTCCCCTCTTGGTATGAAACTTTCAAACACATCGGTAAATGTAAACAATCTTATTGAAAATAGGGCAACACCACACACCGATGTAGAATCTGGTCAAATACCTATTAGAACAATAAACTGGGATAATATGGGTCCGGCAGGCTCAATAAATTCAAACGCCTCAGAAATGAGCAAATGGATTAAAATGCAATTAAACAAAGGTTCTCTTAAAGGAAAAGAATATTTCAGCAAAAAAATAAGCGACGAAATGTGGTCTCCACAAACTATTTTAAATTTAGACGGCTTTGAAAAATATTATTTCCCTTCAATGCATTTTAAAGCCTATGGTTTTGGCTGGGAAATGTTCGATTATCACGGTAGAAAAATTGTAACCCATAACGGTGGTCTCGACGGAATGATATCTCAAGTTGTTTTAGTCCCCGAAGAAAATCTTGGTTTTGTTATTCTTACAAACAGCACAACTTCTTTACCATATCCTTTAATGTATAAAATGCTCGATTACTTCTTTAATGTTAAAGATTATGACTGGTGTCCTTTGATTTTAGATCTTATTAAACAAAACAATGAAAGAGAAAAAAAAGAAAAAGCTTTGGAAAACAAAAAACGTGTGCCAAATACAAAACCTTCGCTTAATCTTAAAAATTATTCAGGCACTTACGGAGGTGAAATGTATGGGGATGCAAAAATATCATTTGAAAATAATAAACTAAATATTCAATTTGTTCCAACTAAAATACTAAACGGAACACTTTCTCACTGGAATTATGATACTTTTAAAATAAAATGGAACAACTACCCTTCATTACCTGATGGAACAGTACAATTCATTATAGGAACTAATGGTAAGGTTGAAGAAATGCGCATTGATGTTCCAAACCCTGATTTTGATTTTACTGAGCTGGAATTCTTAAAAAAAGAATAATGCATTGATGGTTTGAATCTATAACTATGAGTCCACTCCGAAAAGTAGAAAAAACACGTCATTGCGAGGAACGAAGCAATCTATAGCTTTTTAACCCGCTTTATTCATGCAAAAACGAAGTGAATTGCATGAATTAGCGATGGATAGTGGAAAGTAAAGCGGGAAACCCCGCATTAGAAGTACCCAAATTTGGGGTTT
>QMPG01000296.1 GCA_003648455.1 Bacteroidota bacterium | reverse complement strand
CCTCAATCTTAACCTCAACAATACTCCTTCAAATAAACAATACTCATCTTTCAAACCCTCCCATTAAATAATATTCTTAATTTTACAGCAACAAAAAACCTGCGCAAAATATTTAATTTAATTATTTAAGTGCTTTTTTTGGGAAAGCTGAAGAGTGGCGTTTATTTACAAGTTAGCCACAAGCTGAAACCCCACCGCACATTTTACACATTTATTTTTTTGCCAACACACAAATCCAATGATAAAAAAAATAAAAGAGTAAAATCTTTCCACCGCTACTGACTGAAATTCAAAAAACATTCGTACATTTGGACAATCATTGTCCTGAACAATACTTCGGGAATAAAAAATAAGGAATGACAGTGAAAGAATCATTTGGAGAGCATATCAAAAAACTTCGGGAAGAAAAAAAACTACCTCTTCGAAAAGTAGCGTCAATAATAGACATTGACCCGTCAACACTAAGTAAAATAGAAAGAGGAGAAAGAACTGCAAATAAAGAAATGTTACCACTACTTGCTGAATTATTTAATGAAGATGAAAAAATATTAGGTCTAATTCTTTTTAGTGATAAAGTTGCTTATCAAATCTTGGGAGAAGAAAATACTAATGAAATTTTAAAAATAGCAGAAGCAAAAATTCAATATTTAAAAAACAAGAATCTTAAACAAGGTTCACTTGACTTAAAATAATTATGACGATTAAAGACCTTGTTAAAAAATATCATTCAAACAGAAAAACATATCTGAAAGCGGATTATAACGAAACGCAACTCAGAACAGATTTCTTAGACCCATTTTTTGAGCTACTTGGATGGGATATTAAAAACTCCGAAGGAAAACCAACCAATGAGCGAGAAGTTTTATTAGAAGAGGGTTTAAAAGCAGATGCGACCGCAAACACAAAAAAACCTGATTACACTTTTAGGCTTTTTTCTGAACGAAAGTTTTTTTTAGAAGCAAAAAAACCAAATGTAAAAATCGAAAAAGATAATGAACCCGCAAAGCAGGTTCGTAGATATGGATTTACAGCAAAACTAAAAATATCCGTTTTATCAAATTTTGAACATTTAGCAATCTACGACTGTTCACATAAAGTTGAAAAAGATGATTCTGTAACAAAATCACGAATTAACATCTATCATTATTCCGAATACGAATCTGTTTTCGCAGATATTAAAAAGCAATTAAGCCATCAAGTAGTTTATAACGGAGAATTTGACGAAACTTGGAAAGACATCGAAGAACAACTTAAATTATCAAGTGTTGATAGTCTTTTCTTATCGCAAATAAATGATTGGAGAATCATTCTTGGTAAAGAAATTTACTCACACAAACCAAAAATTTCAAATGAAGAGCTTAACGACATTGTGCAGTCGTACATAAACAGTATTATATTTTTACGAGTTTGTGAGGACAGAAATTTAGAAACTTACAAAACACTCTTAAACTTTGTCGATAAAAATGACTTCAATTCATTAATTAAAAAATTTAAAGAAGCCGATAAAAAATACAATGCAGGACTTTTTAATCATCCATTAACAAAGGAAATAATATCAAATAATAGTTCTGCTTTTTGGATAATCATTGAGCATTTGTATTTTCCTGAAAGCAGTTATTCTTTTTCAGTATTCTCATCAGACATTTTAGGAAATATTTATGAAATATTTCTTGGAGAACAATTAGCCATTGAAAATGGCGAAATATTAATAAAAAAGAAGCCTGAAAATATCGACAGAGATATTGTTACAACTCCGACATTTATCATTCAAGACATTTTACGCCAAACGGTTGTAAAACATTGTGAAAGCAAAACAGACAAAGAAATTTTAAATTCTTCTTTTGCTGATATTGCATGTGGTTCGGGTGCGTTTTTATTAGAAACTTACCAATTAGTACAAGATACATTAGTTGATTATTATTTAGAAAACGACACTAAAAAGTTAATCCAAACATCAATAAAAACTTTCAAACTTCCATTTGAAATTAAAAAAACCATTTTGGAAAATTGCATCTATGGAATTGATAAAGATTACAATGCCGTTGAAGCCTGTAAATTTGGATTACTTCTTAAACTTCTTGAAAATGAGGATAATTCAACAATTACAATACCTGCACTTCCAAACCTTGAAAACATTCATTTTGGGAACAGTTTAATCGACAGTTCCTTAACATCTAAAAAGAATCAAGACGAAATAAACCCTTTTGATTTTGGGAAAACAAAATTTGATGTAATTGTGGGCAATCCACCTTATATGGCAACCGAACATATGAAGCAATTTACACCTTTGGAATTGCCTTTATATAAAAAACATTATTCATCATCTTATAAACAATTTGACAAGTATTTTCTATTCATTGAAAGGGGTTTAGACCTATTAAAACCAAAGGGATATTTTGGATATATTGTTCCGAGTAAATTCACAAAAGTTGGAGCAGGAGAAAAATTAAGGGAGCTGCTTGTTTCAAATAAATCTGTAGAACAAATAGTCTCATTTGGGGCGAATCAAGTGTTCCACAACAAAACAACTTACACCTGTTTACTTATTCTTAAAAATGAAGAACAAGAGGAATTAAACTACTTAGAAGTTGATTCTTTAAAAAACTGGAAAACACGGAAAATTAATACTGAACACTTTGATTCCGTCAAATTCAATGAATTGAAAAAAAATGACTGGATTCTTGTTCCAGGCATTTTAAAGTCAGTTTTTAATGAAATAAATAAACAATCTGAAACTTTAGAAGAATTAATCGGTTCTGATAATATCTACAATGGCATTCAAACAAGTGCAAATAATATTTACATCCATTCAAAAACAAAAGAGGATAAAAAATACATTTATTTTTCCAAAGACGGTATTGATTGGAAAATCGAAAAAGTACTAACAAAGCCATATTACAAGACATCAAGCGGAGATGATAATTTAAATACTTATCGGCCATTTAGTCCAAATACTTTTGTTATTTATCCATACCTAAAAACAAAAAAAGGTATCCAGTTTGTTGAAATAAAAAAACTAAAATCTAAATTTCCTAATGCATTCTCATATTTAAAGCATTACAAAAGCAAATTAGATAATCCGAAAAGAGACATAAAACCAACACCTGAAACTGCTAATGAATGGTATAGATTTGGAAGACATCAAAGCCTTGATAAATGCGATGTTCCTGCAAAAATCATAGTTGGTGTTTTGGCACAAGGAAATAAATACGCCATTGATTATTTTGGCACTTTAATTTCTTCGGGAGGAACGGCAGGATATTGTATGATTACGTTACCTGATAATTCTTCATACTCAATTTACTACATCCAAGCACTTTTAAACTCTAAATATTTAGAATGGTTTTCAGCATTAATCGGAGAAGTCTTTAGAGGTGGATATATTGCAAGAGGGACTAAAGTTTTAAAGAAGTTACCCATTAGAATTATTGACTTTGAAAATAAAAGAGAAAAAGCGATACACGACAAAATTTCATCTATTCAAAAAGAACTAATAAATATTCAAGGGAGAATAGATAAAAACACAGGGAACAGCAGAAAACTAATCCCTTTGCAACGCCAATTTGATAGTCAAAAAAATGAATTGAACAAAACGCTAAAAACATTATACAACTTAGGAGAAGGCGACAAACTTATTCCTTTAATTTCAGAGATATATGCAATTAATTAAAAACGCATCCAAAGAAAAATTAAGGGGTGGGTTTTACACTCCTGAACCTATTGCATCCTTTATTTTAAGATGGGCTTTAAATGGTAATAAAGAATTGGATATTCTGGAACCAAGTTGTGGAGATGGCGTTTTCCTAGAAGTAATCCGAAAGGGTAATTACGAATACAATTCGGTTACTGCAATTGAATTTGATGAAATTGAAGCAAATAAATCTCGTCATATTGAATTAGAAAATTCTAAAATTATCAATTCTGATTTTCATGATTTTTGTATTAATTCAAAACAAAAATTTGATTTAATTATTGGGAATCCGCCATACATTCGTTACCAATATTTTGACAGAGAACAACAAAAGTATGCATCTGAAATTTTTGCAAAAGCAAAACTTAAATATTCCAAACTTACTAATGCTTGGGTTTCTTTTGTTGTAGGTTCTTCCTTACTACTAAAAGAAAAAGGAAAAATAGGCTTTGTACTTCCTGCAGAAATATTACAAGTTTCGTATGCTCAACCTTTAAGAGAGTTTTTAGGCCAGTTCTACAATAAAATAAACATAGTATCCTTTGAGAAATTGGTATTTCCGGATATTCAACAAGAAGTTGTGTTACTGCTTTGTGAGAAAAACAACACCAACACGCATTTGATTGAACATTTAGAATTAAAAGATGCAGATGAACTTCAAGACTTAGATGTATCAAAACTAAAAAGCCCAAAGAAAAAGATAGATTTCAAGTCTAATAAATGGACTTTTTATTTTCTTGACCAAAAAGAGATAGATTTTTTAGAACGACTTCAAACTGAAAATATAATTCCAAAATTAGGCGATTATGCAAAAGTTGAAGTAGGAATAACAACTGGTTCAAATCCGTTTTTCACAGTACCACTTTCTACTGTACAGTTTTACAATTTAGAAAAATATGCAAAGCCATTAGTTGGCAGAAGTGTACAAGTACCGAGTGCGATATTTACGGAAAGCGATTGGCGTAAAAACAGGGATTCAGAAGCACGAACCCATTTATTGACTTTTCCAAGAATGGCAGACCTAAATGGTTCAATTGGAGCAAAAGATTATATTGCCT
>QMPG01000295.1 GCA_003648455.1 Bacteroidota bacterium | reverse complement strand
TGAATGGCGACATGCTTGGGATTTAATTATTAATGATGAAAATGGTAATCAATACCAATCTGAAGGTGATATTTGTAATGATTATTATTGTTATGGGAAACCTGTTGTTGCACCTGCTGATGGTACAATAGTTGAAATTATTGACGGAGTTGAAGATAATTTAATAGGAGATATCAACACTATAAATAATTGGGGGAATAGCATTATTATTAAGCACACTGAATATTTATTTTCTCAGTTAAGTCATCTTAAAAATGCTTCGTTTAAAGTAAAAAAAGGAGAACTTGTAAAAAAAGGACAAGCTCTTGCTTTATGTGGTAATTCGGGACGGTCGCCTTATCCACATCTTCATTTTCAACTTCAGGCAACACCTTTTATTGGGTCTCAAACTATTGATTATTCAATAGCACATTACATGCAAAAAAATAATTCCGCTTACAAACTTAAATCTTTTAGCAAACCTGAAAAAAGCCAGATTGTAAGCAATATTAAAACAAATAATTTATTACAAACTGCCCTGCATTTTATCCCCGGTCAAACTATTAAGTTTGATGTTGTTTCTATTACAAAAGAAACACAAACAAAAAAAGAATCTATAACATGGGATGTTGAAACTGACATTTATAATAATACTTACATACACTGTAAAAAATCTGGCTCGTTTGCTTACTTAAAAAACGATGGTCTTTTGCACTATTTTACTTATTTTGAAGGCGATAAAAACTCTTTCTTGTATTATTTTTTCTTGTCGTTTTATAAAGTAGAACTTGGGTTTTATGAGGAGCTTTATGTAAATGATAAAATACCGCCAAATATAATTTTCAATAAAAAAAATATGTTTATACAAGATTTTATTGCACCCTTTAAAATTTTTCTAAATGCTGAATACTTAATGAAATACATTTCTATTGATGACGAATTTATGCCAACTAAAATAAAATTAGAATCCAAAACAAATCTTAAGATATTTAATAAAACAAAAAAATCATTTTCGTCTCATATTTGTATTAATGAAAAAGGAGTTAATGAATTAAATATCTTTTTTGATAAAACTCAAATAAAAGCAAAATGTATAAATTAATTTTTTTTCTTTTACTATTAATATTTGTCAACTCTGTCAATTCACAGGAAATATATAATTATACCAATGTGAACAATAAATCTTTTCTCTTATATCAACAAAAAAATTGGAAAGAATTAATAAAATATGGCAATAATTCAATAAAAAATAATGTTGATTTTTATTATTTACAATATCGCATGGGCATTGCTTATTATGAGTTAAAAAAATATCGCAAGGCTATTCCTTTTTTCGAAAATGTTGTTAATAAAACTCCCGAAGATAACATTGCACAAGAATATTTATATTACGCTTATGTGTTTTCGGGAAGAACAGAAGATGCACGAATTCTATCTCATAGCTTTACTCCTGCTCTTAAACAAAAATTAAAATTTTATAACGAAAATTCATTTATTAATGGAATTGGGACAGAATATAAGACTAATTTTTATGATAATTATAAAGCGGAAACTCTACAGACAGATAATCTTGAGCAAACAGTAACAAACTCGTTTAATTATTTTAGTATTAATCTAACTCATTTGTCTAAAAATAAATTCAGTGTTTTTCATGCTTTTAGCTACTTAAATGGTAATAACAATGTTTACTCGCAAAATTACAGTGTGGCAGAATTTACAGAAGATGTTAATCTTTTTCAGTATTATATAAATTTTAACTGGCTAGTAGCAAAGGGTAGTAATTTAAAATTTGGCTTGCACTATATAAATTCAAATGTTAAAGCTGAAAATACAACTTTTACCAACCATGGCGGAAGAAATACTAATTTGCTATATAGCTCAAAAACAAACAATCTGGTTTTCTTTGGGGCTTTTTCAAAAAGTATTTCCCTTTTTGATATAAAGCTGTCTGCTTCTTTTTCAAATATAAATTCAGAAACACAAATACAACCTTCACTATCCCTATATTATTATCCATTTGCTAACACCAAACTGTATTTTGGAACACAAGGATTTTATCAATATACAAATGCAAATAACACGAATACTTCAAGCTATATGATTAAAGCAATAATGGGATTTGTTCCTTTTAAATCATTTACAATAGAACCTTTCATCTTTAAAGGTGATGGAATTTACAATTTTGTTTATAATGATGCTTTTGTAATTAATAATTCTATTGACAAATTAAACAACAATTTTGGTGCAAATTTATATCTAACACTAAATAAAGGAAGAATGCAGATATACACAATTTTACAACAATCATCTTACACAAATACGTATTCAATTAATGGAGAATACAATGATATTAAATATATTAATAAATCAATAACAGGAGGAATAAAATGGTACTTTTAAAAAAATCTTTAGCAATTACATTTGCTTTTTGTATTATGAGCTTAGGTCTTTTTGCTCAAAATTTTGACTTGCTTCGTACGAATTTCAACAAAAGTCTTAGTATGGAAAAAAAAGGCGATTACACTAATTCCATAAAAGTTATAAAAAATATTTACGATGAAAACTCTTATGAAATTAACCTGCGTTTAGGATGGTTATACTATCAATCAGGAAATTTTGCAGAATCTTCTGTTTACTACAGCCGTGCAGTAAAACTAATGCCATATTCGGAAGAAGCAAAATTTGGTTTAGTATTGCCAAAAGCTGCATTGGGCAAATGGGACGAAGTTAAAAATCTGTACGAACAAATTTTAAAAAACACCCCAAACAACACAACAGCTAACTACCGTATAGGACTTATTTATTATGGGAGAAAAGATTATGCAAAATCTATAAAATATTTTGAAAAAGTGGTAAATCTTTATCCATTTAACTACGACGGTTTGCTAATGTATGCATGGGCAAATTTTCAAACAGGTAAAATGAGAGAAGCTAAAATTTTATTTAACAAAGTTCTGCTTATTTCTCCCGAAGATAAATCTGCACTTGAAGGATTGTCGCTTATAAAATAGCCCCCCAAAAAAAATTAAGTATATGAAATACATGTATTTCATATACTTAATTTTACATTTCTCAAAAATTTTTAGTAATATTACATATAATTAAATTATTAAGAAATGTTGTTTAATTTTATTTTACTCGGAATAATCGGTGGGCAAGAAATTCTCATAATTGCAATAGTCTTATTGATATTATTTGGCGGGAAGAAAATACCTGAATTAATGAGAGGTCTCGGTAAAGGTATTAAAGAATTTAAGAAAGCAAGTTCTATGGATGATGAAGAAACATCAAAAAAAACAGACGATGTCTCTGATGATATTAATGATAAAGCTCCTGAAAAAAACAAATAATAATTGCTGTTAACTGAAAATTCGGACTTGATGAATATCGAAAATTAATCCCGAGCACACTCGGAAACTAGGTCTTATAAAAGATTTATTTTAATGTTAAATAACAAAATTCCAAAATAGCAGATGTTTGTTTTTTTGATAAAACCTTATTTATCGTGATTTAAACCTTAGTAGAAATAAAAATTCCACAACCCCAACCTTATTACCTTATTTAATTAAATTATTGAAATAATAAGGTTTTTTTGGGGAGTGCATTTATTTTCTACTAAGGTTGTTGAAAAAAGATAAGGTTTTTTCAATCTAAATTAAAGCATAATCTTTCAACAATAATAATTACATTAATTTGCTATGAAAATTGAATACAATAATTTATACACACATTTTATTTTTACCACACAACATAGACAACCCATAATACCGGAAAAGAACAGAATTAGGATAGAAAAATACATTACAGGAATTGTAAACAATAATTTCTCAAAACTATATGCAATATATGCAAATCCTGAGCAGGTTCATTTTCTTGTTTCTCGAGCACCCAATATATCAGAAGAAACATTAGCAACTCTTATTGCCAAAAGCTCCGAACGTTTTATTAATGAAAATAAACTTGCACAAGATAATTTTGCATGGCAAAAATCGGCATCAGCATTTTCTGTTTCAAAATCTGATGTTGACAAAGTTTGTAAATACATACTAAATCAACCGAAACATCATAAAAAAAAGAGCTTTGCAGAAGAATATGAATTATTTATTAGATATTATCAAAAAACATTACAAAAAACAATAAAATAACAAAATCAACAATGTCGTTTCAAAAATCTTCAACGAAAGAAAATAAAAAATCTTATTGGGAACACCTCGAAGATTTACGTTGGTTGTTAATTCGTGTATTTGCTGTAATAATAATTTTTTCAACTATTGCTTTCTTAAATAAGAATTTTGTTTTTAATAAAATATTTTTATCTCCTAAAGAACCTTGGTTTCTTACTAACCATATATTATGTAACTTATCAAAAACATTATCATTACCTGCACTGTGTATTAATAGTTCATATATTAAGATAATAAACATAAATCTTTCCGGTCAATTCTATACACATATTTATATCTCATTTTTTTGTGGAATAATAATTGCTTCACCATATATTTTTTGGGAAATATGGAATTTTATTAAACCTGCTTTAAGCAAAAAAGAAAAAGAAAATTCAAAAGGTGCTGTAATGGTATGCACTATACTTTTTTTAATCGGCATTTTGTTTAGTTATTTTATTATTGTTCCTCTCACTTTAAATTTTCTTGGCAATTATCATGTAAGTTATATTGTTGAAAACAACATATCATTAAATTCATACATCAATACAATAATTTCAGTTACGCTGTCGATTGGAATTGTGTTTGAGACTCCTGTCTTAATATCT
>QMPG01000294.1 GCA_003648455.1 Bacteroidota bacterium | reverse complement strand
TCTTTCTTGTTCAAAAGAACATCTTACGAAACTAAATAACTCTTGAAATGTTTTTTCGGACACTTCGATTTTCTCGGAACTACTTTGTGCAATAATTGAGAATAAAGCCATTCCCTTTTTTCTTAAAACAACAGTATTGTTAAACTCAAAAGCTTTTGCTGTTTTTGTGCGAGTTGGTAATTCATCGATTCTTTCAATTACGTCAGGATGTTCTTCTACAATTTTATTAAACTCATTTCTCACAAGAGTATCAATACTTAATTCGTCATCTTCTTCAGGATTGGAATTTATTTTATTAAAAAGTCCGCTTGCTGTAGGTTCTTCATCAGGATTAAATATTTTGGAATCCTCACCGAGTGCATTATGAATTAAAAACATTTTTTGCTCTGCAATTTCTCTGATTTTTACTTGGCTTGCTCCTTGCTCAGTGGGAAAAATATTGTTGATAAAAAGTTCATCAAACACTTTTGTTCCTATACGATTAATACGACCTACTCGCTGAATAACTCTCGTTGGATTCCAGGGAATGTCATAATTAATAATCAAGCCTGCACGATTAAGATTAACACCTTCGGATAGTTTATCGCTGGTAACCAAAACATCATAATCATCCTTTTGATTGTCATATTTTGCATTGAAGTTTGCATCTAATTCTTTCGCAAAATGTTTTGTTACATTTCCGTCACAAAACATAACTCTACCCATTAACTCTTTATTGAAATATTCTTTTAAATGACGAACTGTATCAGTATATTCACTAAATAAAAGGACTTTTCTTTTTGGATTGTTCTTTTTTGAAAGGATGATTTTGATGTTTTCTAAAACTGCTTTTCTTTTTGGATCAATATTTACAAGATTTAGTTTTTTAATTTCTTTAAGAATTTGTTCAAATAAAGCAATGTCATTATCAATATCTTTTTTAAATTTGTCTTTGAACACAAATTTATCTATTTCATAAATTGTACTGTGCTTAGGTGATGTTTTGTCAATCGATCTAATCTTAAATTCCTCAATAGCTTTTTCAATTGCAACCAATGTGAAATCATCTGCTTTATCGTCTTCATTGTAAATAGAATCAATTATTTTCCTGTCTAAAAAGTATTTCCCTGAACTCTTAATAAACGATCTTACCATTTTATGTGTTTTTAAAAATCGTTCAATACTCTTTTCAAATGCTCCGAAAGAACTCTCAAAACGTTTAACAAGAAGTCTTCTCATAAAATCAAATAAGTTTTTCTGTTGTTGGAATGCCCTGTTTGTTTCTTCATCCTTTTTCTTTTTCGGTTTATGCTCATACACAAAAGGTCTGTAAATGGCACCTGAAAATATACCGTCTTCGCTAAAATAATCTACAATAATCTTATTATAAAATTCTGATTGTTCTTTGCTTAATTCATAAAATATCTCTTCAGGATCTTTTATTTCCGAAAGATTTTGCACCTCTTTTTTATATTCAAAATCTTCTCGCAAATCTAAACGATTTCTTCTTATAATAATGGGAGTTATCACATTTTTTATGTTTTTTGCCATCTGGCTTACATTTTCTTTCACAATGGAAATATCGACAGGTGGTTCAAGTCCAAACATTTTAGTATAAAGTTTTTGTGCTTTTATACGCTTATCATTATCATCAGAATTATAATTTTTAAGAATTATCGATAAGTTTTTGAATCGATAATTATATGAATGAAATCTGCCTTCTAAATCAGGTTCTATTGTAATGCCAGATTTTCCTGGAATAATGAATAATTTAAGAAGTGAGAATATGTCAGCTGGAGAATTATTAAAAGGAGTAGCTGTTAATAGTATTACTTGCTTTCCTCTGCAAACATCAATTAGAGCTTCATATGCTGCTGTATCTTGATTCCGAAAGCGATGAGCTTCATCTACAATTACAACTTCATATCCACGTTTATTTTTGCTCAGTGATTCAGCAAGTTCTTCAATTTTCCCTGTGCTCTCAATATCCCAATCATACAACCTAAATTTGTTCAAATATTCCCACCAACCAGAATTTTCATTTTTATTACCGATTAATCCTGGTGGACAAAGAATAATACCTCTTTTACCAAGTTGATTGGCAATAAGAGAAGCAATAACCGATTTACCAAGACCAACCACATCAGCAATAATAACACCGTTATAAGTATCAATAATATTCAAAGCCTGATTTACTGCATCGGATTGATAAGTATATTTATCAAAGTCTGTTTCGTCTAAAATCCGATCAAGAGAAGAGTTGATCTTCTTGCTTTCCTGCAAATCGATATAAGTTTTCAGGATGTAAGCATAAGCTTCAAAAGGAGTGATCAAAGAAGATTGAGCTCTGTTTCTTAAGAAATCAATAATCACTTTTTTTCCGTTTTCTGCTTCTGTAATTGGAATGGCTGTCTCCCAAAGATCATCAAAATAATTTACTGCTTCTGTAAAACCATAGTCCCGAATCTCAACATTAAATTCTTCCTGACGGTGTAAACCTGCCTTTGTTAAATTACTGCTACCTGTAATGAACTGCCCGTTTGTGTTGAACAAATCTTTATATTTTTCCTCTAAATGGAATAGATATATTTTTGCGTGATTTGGATTTAAAGTCTTTTTGATTATCAAACGCTCTTCATCCAATAACTGAATAAAAAAATCTACCTGTTCATAAAATTCTTCATTATCCATTTCGGCATTATTAATTGCATAACCAAGTGATTTCATAAATTGGGTAAAATGTTCTTCATCGCTCAAATCATCTTCTTTGTTTTCCAATTCGATAATGCCTGAAAGATATTTATCTACTTGCAAACCTACAAGAATTTGTAACTTCACTTTATCATTTTCCTGCAATGTTTTGTAGATTTCCTGCCAGCCCGAAAAATAGAAAAAACCAACCAAAAATTTTAATTCATCACTGGCACTGATAAGTTTCTTTAAACGAGCTTTTAAGGTTATACTTTTATCTGAATTTGTAATAAAATTATTCATTTGAATCTTCCAATAAATCTGATTTCTGTTTTAAGGAGTCTTCAATTAATAACCTCTCTTTTTTAATTTCAATTTTCAACTCTTCTTCTGTTGGAAGATAAAGCATATATTTTGAAGCAAAGATTTGTTTTCTTTCACTCAAAACAGAGTACTTGGCGACAGATTCATTTTTATCTGCACAAAGTATCAAACCAATTGTCGGATTATCATCTGATGCTGTATAAAGATCGTCAAACATCCGCACATAGCCATCCATTTGACCAACATCTTTGTGAGATAATTCATTAATTTTCAAATCAATTAGAAGATAACACTTTAAGATGCAATTATAAAAGACCAAATCTACATAATAACTTTTATTTTCAAATTGCAGTCTCTTTTGTCTGCCAACAAATGCGAAACCTTTTCCTAATTCCAGTAAAAAAGATTGTAGCTGTGTAATGATTGCAGATTCTAATTGAGTTTCTTGTAATACGGGATTTTCTGGAAGTCCTAAAAATTCCAAAACATAAGGATTCTTTAGCACTTCAATTGAAACATTCTGCTTCAGAGATAAACTTTTAGTCATATTTTTTGTAACCGGTTGCTGCTGATTCTTTAACATCCTTTCGTAATATTGAGAATGAATATGCCTTTCTAAATCTCTTTTACTCCAACCGCATTCTACAGTTTCTTGTTCGTAAAAAAGTCTGGCATCTTCTTTTTTTACACGCATTAGTGCACGATAGTGCGACCAACTTAAATTCGGATTGAATGGATTTTTCAATTCGTCACCCAGCGGGTGACTTTTTTGAATATCTAATTTAGTACCCGATGGGTAGCTTTTTGAATTTTCAGATTTTCTACCCAGTGGGTGGAGAATTTCTTTAATCTCAGATTTGCCACCCATTGGGTGGAATATTTTTTCTTTATCTTTGAATATCAAATAAAACTGTTTGAAATAAGATAAATTTGTAGTTGCAAAACCGCTTCCATATTTTTTATTAAGATTTATTGAAAGCTCGGAAATGACTTGTTTTCCGTAATCAGCTCTTTTTTCGCCTTTCTGTATTTCTTCCACAATTTCTCGACCAATTAGCCAATATGCTAAAACCATATTAGAATTTACAGCCCGAACAACATTATTTCTAGCCTGCTCTAAAATGGAAACTACTCTATCAAAAATTTTTCCATCATATTCTTTCATCAAATCTTGTTTATCTTTTTTCATATCATTTCCTCAATCAATTATAAACTTCCGAATGTGAGTAGCTCTTCGGAATGTTGTTCTTTACTTTCAAACAATCGGAAGATCTTCGAACATTCCGATGTTTTCTTTTCAGACTCGACTTGAGAGCGACTTGTCTTAGCGTAACGCAGTGAAGACAGAAGCGTCGAGTTGAGAATGAAAAACTCCTGCCTAACTTCCGAATGTATCCCGAATATTTTCGGGATTCTGCGGAATGTTGAGAACAAATCCCGATCGCGTTCGAACAAACAATCGGAAGACCTGCGGACATTCCGATGTTTACCTTTCGGATTTGACTCGCAGCGAAGCGTGAGTCGAAAATAAAACATCTCTTTCATGTCTTTCGCTATCCTCGATGCACACTCATTTCATTCCCTGCGCATCAAGTCTTGCTACAAGTCTTGATAATTCCATTACACTCATCTTTTCATAATCCTTTCCACCTATGTCGAACTTCATTAAAACCGTATCTATTTCAGGGTCAACTATTTTTACTTCCTCATAAGTAAGCTCGTAAAGTTTGTAAACCATTATATCTATTTTATCTTCCAGTTCTTTTGTATCTTCTCCCAGT
>QMPG01000293.1 GCA_003648455.1 Bacteroidota bacterium | reverse complement strand
TTAAAACTCTGCATTTTTTGGTGTGCGAGGAAATGGTATAACATCACGAATATTACTCATTCCTGTTACAAATAATATAAGCCTTTCAAAACCTAATCCAAAACCGCTATGAGGAACTGTTCCAAATTTTCTGGTTTCTAAATACCACCAAACATCTTTTTCAGGTATGTTAAGTTCTCTAATACGAGAAATTAATTTGTCATAGTCTTCTTCTCTTTGAGAACCTCCTATTATTTCTCCAATTTGTGGAAACAAAACGTCCATTGCTCTTACTGTTTTGCCATCGTCATTTTGTTTCATATAAAATGCTTTGATATCTTTTGGATAATCAATAAGAATAACCGGTCGTTTAAAATGATTCTCAACTAAAAATCTCTCATGCTCCGATTGCAAATCAATCCCCCATTTAACCGGAAATTCAAATTTTTTGCTTGATTTTTCTAATATCTCAATAGCTTCGGTATATGTAAGACGTTTAAAATCTGTTTCAATAATTGATTTCAGACGATTAAGCAATTTTGTGTCATACATTTTATTAAGAAACTCTAAATCATCACTACAATTATCTAAAGCATACTGAACAAGATATTTTATAAACTCTTCGGCAGTATCCATATTATCTTCAATATCGAAAAAAGCCATTTCAGGTTCAATCATCCAAAACTCAGCAAGATGACGTGGGGTGTTAGAATTCTCGGCTCTAAAAGTTGGTCCAAAAGTATAAACCTGTGACAAAGCAGTAGCTCCAAGTTCAGCCTCTAACTGACCCGAAACAGTCATGTTTGTCTCTTTGCCAAAAAAATCTTTTGTGTAATCAACTTTACCGGTTTCGTCTAAAGGTGGATTTTTATCGTCAAGAGTTGTTACTCTGAACATCTCTCCTGCTCCTTCTGCATCAGAACCTGTAATAATAGGTGTGTGCATATAATAGTAACCGTTATCGTTAAAATATTTATGAATAGCAAAAGACATTGCATGTCGAATTCTAAGCACTGCACCAAAAGTATTTGTTCGTGGTCGCAAATGTGCGATTCCTCGCAAAAACTCTAATGAATGACCTTTCTTCTGTAAAGGATAAGTCTCTGAATCTGCAGTTCCATAAACTTCAATATCTTTTGCATGAATCTCTACTTTTTGTCCTTTCCCCATAGATTCTACAAGAATACCTGTTACTGAAAGGCTTGCTCCGGTTGTTATTAAAGCTAAAATATCTTCGTTAAAATTAGGAACATCAACAACTATTTGAATATTATGAATAATTGAGCCGTCATTTAAGGCAATAAATACAATATTTTTATTCCCTCGTTTTGTTCTTACCCAACCTTTTACTTTCACTTCACTTCCAAAATCTGTCGATTTAAGAAGCTCTTTTACTTTTATTACTCCTTTGTGTTCCATTGTTTAATTATTTATTTATTGTTATTCGTTAAATTTTAAAACTATCTAAATATTGAAACAGGATGTACCTACAACACTTTAAAATATTTTATAAGCCCTTTAACCCGAAAAATTCATAATTTTTCTACGCTTAAGAATTACCGACAAATTTGGGTACTTCTAATGCGGGGTTTACTTGCGTGAGCTCACCGCCAGCCGGCGGTTCTGTTCCCGCTTTACTTCCCACTATCCATCGCTAATTCATGCAATTCACTTCGTTTTTGCATGAATAAAGCGGGTTAAAGGCGACCTGTTTTGAAATATTAATATATTCAAGCATTTTAAAGTTAATAATAAATTTTTATCGAACAACAATGTTATTTATTATTTACAATTGAATTTGTTTTCATTAGATTGACAACAAATGACAGCTAAGCAAACTGACTTTAAATGACTTAATATCTCATACACTACTGTATTCTTCCTCCTGTCTAATCTCTTCTTATCTCCCACTCAAAACCGTCCTTTTTATCTTTTATCACAAGACCTATTTTAAAAAGTTCGTCTCTAATCTTATCTGAAAGCACAAAATCTTTTCTTTTTTTAGCATCCAATCTCATATTTAGAATTACCTCAACTGCTTTATCAAGCAAATCATTTGATTCTGTTTTAGTTTCTTCCTTTTTTAATCCAAGTATATCGAAAACAAACTCGTTAAAAATCTTTTTCAGTAAAACTAAATCATCTTTGCTTACAGTATTTTTACCTGCTTCGATTGAGTTAATTGTTTTAATACCATCGAATAAATGAGAAATCAAAATAGGGCTGTTCAGATCATCATTTAAAGCATCAATACATTTTTGTTCAAGGCTTTTTACATCAACCGTTGATTTTTCAGAGGCTTTAATTTTATTCAAAGTATCAATACCTGCCATTAATTTTTGCAAGCCTTTTTCAGCAGCATAAATTGCATCGCTTGAAAAATCTAAAGTGCTGCGATAATGAGCTTGTAGAATAAAAAAACGAATAGCCATTGGGCTGAATTTCTTTCCTAAAACTTTATTTTCTCCACTAAACAAATCGTTTAGAGTAATAAAATTACCGAGCGATTTGCCCATTTTCTGACCATTAATTGTAATCATATTATTGTGCACCCAGTATTTTACTGCTTCTTTTCCGCTTGCAGCAACCGACTGAGCAATTTCACATTCGTGATGAGGGAAAATTAAATCCATGCCACCCCCGTGAATATCAAAAGTTTCTCCCAAATATTTAGTACTCATAACCGAACATTCGAGATGCCATCCGGGATAACCTTCGCTCCATTTTGAAGGCCAGTGCATAATATGCTCAGGATCAGCATTTTTCCATAAAGCAAAATCAAATGGATTTTTTTTCTCCTCTTGTCCGTCTAATGTGCGTGTGTTATTAAGCAAATCATCTAAAACTCTTCCCGACAGCTTACCGTAATTATATTTCTCATTATATTTTTCAATATCAAAATATACCGAACCATTTATTTCATAGGCAAAACCGTTTTCTAGAATTTGCTCAACCATTTGCTCTTGTTCAATAATATGAGCCGATGCTCTTGGCTCAATACTTGGTGGCAAAGTGTTTAATTGATTCATATTATGATGAAAACTGTTCACATAACGCTGAACAACTTCCATTGGCTCTAATTTATCTAAACGGGCTTTTTTTTGAATCTTATCTTCACCATCATCAGCATCATTAACGAGATGACCAACATCGGTAATATTTCGAACATAGCGTACCTTAAAACCCAGATGCTTTAAATATCTGAAAAGCAAATCGAAAGTTATTGCAGGTCGTGCATGACCCAAATGAGCATCACTATACACTGTTGGACCGCAAACATACATACCAACAAATGGTGGATTTATGGGTTGAAACAATTCTTTTTTACGCGATAGCGTATTGTAAATAAACAACTTGTTTTGCATCTGTTTATATTTTTGTTAGACACTGATTAACACTAATTTATATTTTAATTTATGCCACTAATACACTAGTATCTTTTTTATTATTATTTTATTTTTATTCGTGTATTCGTGGCAATTTATAATCATATTCGTGTGTGTTAAAAATTGCTTATCATGGGTATTTCATCTGTTTATATTTTTGTTTTACGTAAAGTCGCAAAGTTAACCTCAAATTTTAAACTTTAATTTTATGTTAGCCACGAATACACTAATGAAATCAGTATTTTCCGTTAATATAATTTAATCATTCTCTTATGTGTTTTAAATCAATCATGGGTGTTTCATAACACTAATGATGATTAAAATCGGAAGGCAAAATTACAAATTATTTTTTTAGATTATCAATATTTATGATAAGTTTCCCATTTTTATATATAGAAGTCTTAATTAGTTCTCCTTTACTGTTATAAAAATATCGTTTTCCATCAACTAATCTGCCATTTAAAAATTCACCTTCTCTGTCAACTTTTTTATATTTATTTTTAAGCTTATAATAACCACTACCTGTAAACATTTTAACTGATTTCTCAGATTTGTTTTGTTTGGTAATTATTGTTTTTTTTTCTTGTTTTTTATAGTGCTTAACTGATGCTCCATCTAATTTTCCGTTTGCAAAATTTTTCTCCGCTTTTAACGATCCATCAGCATAATATTCTTTTAAAACACCTGATTCTTTACCGTTATCCCAATCACCTTCTATCATCAAATTTCCATTGTCATGATAATATTTTTGTGTGCCTGTTCTCTTACCATTATTGTTGTAATTCCAATCATAAGCAATGTTCCCATTCTTAAAATAATATTTATAATTACCTGTCCACTTATTTATTTTCCAAATTCCTTCTTCTGAAACATTTCCGTTTTCATAATAAAATTTTGCATATCCTGTTGGGATGTTATTCAAATATGTTATTTCACTTTTTATGCTGCCCGATTTATAATATTTTTTCCAAACACCGTTTTTCTTGTTGTTTTTATATAATCCCTCATCAGATTTTTTACCGGTTTCTTTGTTATTAATTATCCACAAACCTTGTTTCTGATTGTTATTATCTATACGATTAATTGTATCGCCATCAACAATTTCAAATTTTTGTGCAAAACTATTAATATTAATCAACAAAATAAATGAGAATAAAAATGATAAAAATTTCATGTGTTTGTTTAATTACGAATTAAAAATTACGAATTAAGAATTATCGCTATTTACACTTTTTACAGGTTTAAAAATACTTCCTCATTCTTAATTGAGTTTCATGTGTTTTGCTATTTATTAAAAATCATCAATTGTCATTCCTGAAGTATAATTCCTTATACTAATCAAAAATAAGGAATTATTACGAGAAATCAATAAAAGGGAAAAATAAAACCAAAACAAGCGATTCTACAATCA